>JABXHZ010000393.1 GCA_013373335.1 Cyclobacteriaceae bacterium
ATTGAGTTCTTTTTCCAAAATGTTGCTTTCCAATTCAAAATCCGGGATGTCAAACCTGGACAAAAAGAAAATGGAGAAGTTTTCTTTGTCGTTTCCTTGGATCGGTCTATCGAAGCTACCGGGAAAGATGGAGTAAAAGTATCGGATACCAAACCTCGATTTGTAGAGGTGAATTTGGACGATAAGTCTGATGAGCTCAAGATTGTAAGTATCTACACAACCAAACTGAGTAGGGATGAAGAGTTGTTGGAATGGTGGGAAATTTTGGATCCTCATTGGAAGAATTTCTTTAGAGGAGAGTTTTCTCTTGCAGAGGAAGATTCCATCAACCTGGATTTGCTGTATCGTTTCGTTTCCATCGATTCATTGGATATTTCCGGAACAGACTCCCTCTTGGACCTTAGTCCTTTGGAATCCCTCCGTGACCTTCGCTATGTGGATTTGAGTGATACCCGAATTGTGGATTTGGGACCGATTTCGAATGTCACCTTCTTGGAATTCTTGGACGTATCCAATACACCCACTACTGACATTCAGTTTATTAAATATTCAGACCGGTTAAAGAATTTGGACCTCTCAGGGACGCAAATTCAGGAAATTGATGAACTCCGAAATCTGAAATCCCTAAAGTCCCTAAAACTGGTTAAAACGCCTATAGTCAGCTATCAGGTTCTGAATGAGTTTGATAGCCTGGAATCCCTGGACTTGACAGAAAGCGGCTTTAATAATGCTGAAAATATTCAGAACCTTAAGAATCTGAAAAGGCTGACTTTGAAAGGAAATTACCTGATAAATTTCTCCAATCTTAGTCAGCTAAAATCCTTGACGTATTTGGATCTTTCTCGAACGAATATTCAAGACTTAAGTCCTTTGATTGGCTTGGATCAATTGGAGACAGTGGACCTGACGGGCACAGAAATAGCAGATATTTCAGGGCTAAACGGCAAAGCGAACTTGAGGAAGGTTTTAGCGGATGAAACCAAGCTTTCCATAAATTCTGCAGACAATTTCTCCCGAGCCAATCCTCAGGTGCTATTGATTCATCATGTGAAGGATTTGGAAAGTTGGTGGTCAGGATTGTCTGAGGCTTGGAAAAATGCCCTTCGAAATGCAAATCCCGAAATTCAAGGAGATTCACCAAATATTGAAATCCTGACTTCTACCATTGGATTGGAAAAGCTTGATCTATCAGGCTTGAATATACAAACCTTAAAGCCCGTTACTCGATTTGTAAAATTGAGAGAGATTGATTTTTCCAACAATCCAGTTTTAGACTTATTACCACTATCGGAGGTTAAGACCCTAACCAGAATTCAAGCGGAACAAACCCAAGTGCAGGATTTGACTCCATTGGCAAATCAAGACTCGATTCAGGTATTGAATTTTGCAGGAAGTCCAATAGAAAGCATTTTGCCTGTCATCGGAATGTCTTCTTTGTCCTATTTCAATGTAGATGGGGGAGCCTTTTTTGAAGAGGAAGTGCCAGAGGTTCTTTTGAAAAAGCCAGATTTAACCTTGATCTATCGAATCAGTGAATTGGAAGAATGGTGGGAAGGCTTAGGTACTTCTTGGAAGGAATTACTCAGGCGTCAATTTAGTTTGCCGGAGAAACCTTCAGCAGAACAGCTTCATAATTTGACAGGATTAGCATCACTTAGTTTTGAAAGGGTTTCCATCCAGGATCTTTTGCCTTTGAAGGCTTTTGTTAATCTTCGAAAATTGACTGTTTTTGATGCCCCATTGTCGGATGTTTCTGCTTTGGCAGATATGAAATTATTGGAAGATCTCAGCCTTTCTCAGATGCCTGTAATTGATTTTACCCCAATTTCTGGCTTATTCCAACTTCAAAAACTTGATATTTCCAACACAGGAATTGAGGACTTGACACCTTTGGCTTCATTGATTGAATTGCGGGTTTTGAATATATCCGGTACAAATCTAAAAAGCTTGAAAGGCTTGGAAAACCTAGTTCGCTTGGAGGAGTTGGATGTGGCTAGCACCAATTTACGCTCTTTGAGACCCATTGAAGGTTTGCTCAACTTACAAAAGCTTTCCTGTTTCAATACCCGGCTTACCAGTCGAGCGGTAGATCGGTTTAAGGAAATCAATCCGAACTGTGAAGTCAGGTTTTACTAATCTTATCCATACAGCTATAAAAAAATAGGCCGGCTAATTAGCCGGCCTATTTTTCAAGTTAGACTTCCAAATTTTGAATTCGGAAAAAAGGGATTAAAAAGTGGTAGAAAAAGTCCCTTTTGTAATTCTCGAAAACAATTATGAGAAAAGTTGCTTAATCACCCTATTTCAAAGGTAGAATCTTATCTTGAGAAAAAAATACCATAAACAGGGTAATTTTTACGATGAAGCACTAAAAGTTTTCCACATATTTTTGTTTTTCTTTTAAATTATAGGACTTTTTCAAGTAGAATAAATCTTTTATGTTTTACCCATTAATTCTTAAGTTCAGGTCGGGAAATGATTTTTTTGAATGGATTTAATAAGCTGCACTTGAAATACCCCTCTCTTTCCAAAGGCTTTCTTAATTTTAGGTGAACATACCTTTATGGAAAATCGGCCTCATATATCTATCGTCATTCCAGTTTATTTTGGCAAGGTAACCCTTAAGGAATTGACCCAACGTGTAAATCAGGTGATGGATCAAATGGGCAAATCCTTCGAATTGATTTTGGTGGATGATGGGAGCCCGGATCAATCTTGGTCCAAAATCGAACAATTGTCTCAGGTATTTTCTCAAGTGAAGGGGATTAAGCTTTCAAGAAATTTCGGACAACATTATGCAATCACCGCCGGTTTGGATCAAGCTAAAGGGGAATGGATTGTAGTGATGGATTGTGATTTGCAGGATAGCCCGGAAGATATTCCTTGGCTTTATCAAAAGGCCCAAGAAGGATTTGATGTGGTTCTCGGGAGAAGAATTAACCGTCAAGATTCATTTTTTAGAAAATTGGGTTCCAAGTTTTTCTACCGTACACTTTCCTACCTTACAGGATCTCAACAGGATGAAACCGTAGCCAATTTCGGAATGTATCATAGGCGAGTCATTCAGGAAGTCATCAA
This sequence comes from Cyclobacteriaceae bacterium, assembly GCA_013373335.1. Classification (GTDB taxonomy): domain Bacteria; phylum Bacteroidota; class Bacteroidia; order Cytophagales; family Cyclobacteriaceae; genus Algoriphagus. Next base: position 3,079 of record JABXHZ010000393.1, read on the forward strand.
TATGAGAGAGTCCATTCGCTATTTTCCTACCATGATCAAATGGGTAGGTTTTCGACAAACAGCTATACCAGTAGCGCATCAGGGAAATTCAGAACGGAAAAGCTCCTATCACCCCAAAAAGTTATTTAACCTGGCTTTGGATATCATGCTCGCTTATAGTGATAAACCTATCCGCATGACCGTAAAACTGGGGGTTATGATTGCATTAACAGGTTTTTTGTTTGCGCTTTATACTTTAATTAGATATTGGCAAGGAGAAATAATCGTGGCAGGGTATGCAAGTTTGATCATTTCGATTTGGGTTTTGGCTGGAATCGTCTTAGTTACTTTGGGAATGGTAGGACTCTATGTTGGAAAAACTTTTGAGGGGGTGAAGGGGAGACCTATTTATATTATTGAGAAGGAAATAAAATAGATTTTAGCGAATGATAACTATTTTTTCTTTAGGCTATAAAGGTTTTTTTGTGCTTCAGAACCTTGCAAATGAGCATAGATCATTGATAGATTGTGTGGTAATTGGAAGGGATAAAAACCTCAAGAATGATTTTTCAGAGGAATTAATTGATTGGTGTAAAGAGAAAGAAATACCTTATGAAGAACGCTCGAAATTTCAAGCTAGTAACTCAAAAAGTGATTTTTTTTTGTTGTTGGGGTGGAGATGGATCTTAGAAAAGAAGGAAGGGAAAGAAGTCATTGTTATTCATGATTCATTATTGCCTAAATACCGTGGTTTTAACCCTTTGGTAACTGCCTTGATTGAAGGGGACAAGTTAATTGGAGCAACAGCAATTTTTGCTAATGCTGAGGTAGATGCTGGAGACATAATTTTACAAAAATCAGTGACCATTGCTTATCCCATAAAAATTCAAGAAGCAATGGAGAAAATGGCAGTTTTGTATTTTGAAATTGTCCGCGAAATTTTTTCCCTTATCTCAAAAGGAAAGCCACTTCCATGTATCCCTCAAAGCGATCAAGATGTGAGTTTTAGTCTATGGCGAGATGAATTAGACTATTTCATTGATTGGAATTTGGATTCGGAACGAATTGTCCGTCAAATTGATGCAAATGGAGAGCCTTATGCTGGTGCTAGAACTTACTTTGAAGGAAAGGTTTTGAAAATCTTTGATGCGAAGCTGGTCGAAGATGTCAAAATCTTTAATAGAACACCCGGTAAGGTGATATTCAAAAAAGAAGGGAATCCAGTTGTTGTATGTGGCAAAGGCTTGATAATGATTACAGATTTAAGAGATGAATTAGGAAACCCTTATATTCTTCCAAAATTTAGAGCGAGGCTTACCTAATTGAATATACCCCATGGAATATCTAATTCCTTTTAATAAACCCTATTTAGTTGGAAATGAATGGGATTATATTTGTTTTGCTGCTGAAAATTTGGGGAAGCTTTCAGGAAATGGGTTTTACACTGCCAAATGCCAAGCTTTTTTCCAGAATCGGTATGGTTTCCACCGTTGTTTTTTAACTACATCCGGTACTGACGCCCTTGAAATGGCTGCTTTGCTAATGGATATTCAGGAAGGAGATGAGGTGATTGTTCCTTCCTTCACCTTTGTTTCTTCAGCAAATGCATTTGCCTTGCGAGGTGCCAAACTGGTTTTCGTAGATAGTCATGAGGACTTCCCCAATCTTGATGTCGATATTATTGAGCCCTTAATTACTTCCAAAACCAAAGCAATTGTGGCAGTTCATTATGGGGGAGCATCTTGCGACATAGAGGCACTCAAAGACTTGGCAGATAGGTATGGGGCTTTTCTAATTGAAGACGCAGCTCAAGCCATTAACAGTTTTGAGGAGGGGAAAGCCTTGGGAAGTTTTGGACAGTTGTCGGCCTTTAGTTTTCATGAAACCAAAAACATCCATTGTGGAGAAGGAGGGATGTTGGTGGTCAATGACCCGAACTTGGAAAAACGTGCCGAAATCATTTGGGAAAAGGGTACCGATCGGGCCGCTTTTTTTCGGGGAGAGCGAGATAAATACGGTTGGAAAGATTTGGGGAGCAGTTTTTTGCTTTCTGAGCTCAATGCAGCTTTTTTATGGGCACAATTAGAAAATTTAAATGCCATCCAAGAAAGGCGAAAACAAATTTGGGAAGATTATCTAGGATGGTTTTCCGGATTAAAAAAGGAGCCAAATCTACTTCAAAAAGATTATTTAGAGATTTTGGAGCAAGCCTTTCAAGGATTAGGGAAAGTAGAATTTCAAACTCAACCCGGAAATTACCACCTTTTTTACCTGCTTTTTGAAAATGCAGAATTCCGTCAGGAATATATCGATCGGTTAAAGGAAAAAGGAATATTGGTCGTTTTTCATTATCAAAGCCTGCACAAAAGCGAGTTTATCCAAAAACACCAACCCAAACAGTTTGCAAGAGATCTTCCCAATTCCGACAGATTCTCGGATTGCCTACTTCGGCTACCTTTGTTTTACGAACTACCGGATCTTACGTAATAGATTTTATTGAATTTGAAAAATTGACCTATGATTTCAATTCTTTACTTAGGTTCAATGTTCATTGTTCAGAGTTCAAGGTTCAGTCACGAACCCTGAACTTCGAACCCTGAACTTTTCAATCTTCCAACGCTTCACTTTAAACTTTAAACTCCCTATTTTTCCAATCTTCCAATATTTCAATTTTCCAATATTAAAATCAACTAAATGCCCAAACCCCTCCTCATCTCATCCCTTCTCTGTATCCTGCTCGTATTGCTTGGGATCAATCGGGGATTTGATATTTCGGATGAGGGATTGTATGTCTTATTAGCCCATCCTTTTCAGGAAAATGAAGCAGGAATCTTCAATTATGATTTATTTTTCAAGGCTTTTTATCAATTCACGGGAATACATTTTGGAATTGTAGGCTTGCGGTTTCTGCGCCTAATTTTATATGGATTAGGTGCTTTGGGATTAGCAGTTTTTTATAAAAATATCCAAGGCGGAAAACAGCTATCTATTTCAGTATTTCTGCTTGCCCTTTTAGGCCTATTCGCGGGATATGGGTTTTTGCCTTCAAGCCTGTCCTACAACCATTTGACCGTAGTCTTGGCCTCCTTTTGGCTGGCCATCCTTTCCCGAAGGAATAAATCTTTTGGAAGTATATTCCTTTTAGGATTGATCTTAAGTTTGTTGGTATATGTTAAGATCACTACTGCCATTATCCTGGGAGGGTTGACTCTTTTTATAATGATCAAACAAAAGGGACTTTCTTGGAAAATTCTAGGATTGCTCATCCTTCCTTTTTTGGTATTGGAGTTTGGTTTTTATGGCCTATTTGATCAAAACTCTATATCTCGTTTATTGGATGGCATTACTATCCAAACTTCAAGACCTGATTACCAAACTGTGCTTCTCCTTAAACATACCATTGTGGGGTTATTTTGGATTTTACTGGTTTTTGGAATGGCATGGGTGGTTTTCGAGAAAATTTCAAACCCCCTCCTTCAGTGGGGCATTATTTTTCTGGTGTTAGTCTTTATCTTTTTCAAAACTAGGATAACCGAGGAATGGAATCATATCTTTTTGTTGATTGGATCTGTTTTGATGGCATGGATTCTATCAAAATCGGATTTATATACCCTTTCTAAATCAAAAAAGTGCTGGTTGCTACTCCTTTTTTTCATACCCTTTCTACTTCATTTTGGAAGTAATGTATATTGGCTTCGAATAGGTATTCACTTTGCAGTTTTCTGGATATTAGGAATTTATTTTTTAATGGAGGAAATGCCGGAAATATCGAAAATACGATTTGGGTTAGGGGTTTCTTTCATGAGTCTGCTATTGGTTCTTAATGGAATTTGGTGGCATCCCTTTCAACAAAAAGGACTTTGGAATGCAACTGAACCCTGGGA
>JABXHZ010000255.1 GCA_013373335.1 Cyclobacteriaceae bacterium
ACTCCCTCAAAAAGAGCTCCCAATTCATGATCTAATCTATCGAGAGTCTTCTTCAATTGCTCATCATTATGAGGTCCATAACGGTGGCCAGTATCATCCATATCTGAAAAGTACATGGTAATCATTTGAGGGCGCTCACTCTCAGGAAGTTGAAGCCATTCAAAAACTTTAGAAATTCTGGTCAGATTCGGAACATTACCATCATAATCGAAATAATAGCTAGGACGAACTCCCTGCACATCCGCCTCGCTTCCCACAAAAAAATAACTCGCTGCTTTCATTCCGTTTTTCTCTGCTAAGACCCAAAGTGGAGTTCCTCCATACCAACTCCCATCTGTTACAACTTCGCGGTTAGATATGGAGTATTGCATGTTTTTCTCTGGGTTCCAGAAATTATTATCCACGAGCCCATGATGCTCTGGCTTTAATCCGGTAGCAATGGTATAATGATTAGGGAATGTCTTACTGGGAAATGAAGGAATTAACCCTTTTGCAGAGGTTCCTTCTTGAATAAACCGGGTGAGATTTTTTGGTTGAAAACGCTGTACATAATCATAGCGAAATCCATCCAAAGAAATTAAAATCACATAATTTTTCTGCGTTTCTTGGGAAAATGAAACAGACAAACTACCCAGAAACAGAAGAAGAAATAGGAAAAACCGGCGCATAGTTTTTCTTCAAAATTATTTAGCTGTCTTCTCTAATTCAATCTATTTCTTAAATTATTTGCTCGACCTATCCTTAAGTCTATGAAAACCCCTTTTCTAATCCTCTTTTGTTGTTTTTTTGCCTGCGCTCCTTATTCACAGCCTGAGGAAAAAAATGAGGATTCCTCGAAAATTTATTTGGGATTGTCTGACGAGCAATTACTCGACACGGTCCAGTATTACACTTTTCAATATTTCTGGAAAGGCGCAGAAGAAAATTCGGGGATGGCTCCCGAAAGAATCCATATGGATGGAATTTATCCAGATCAAGACGCGCATATTGTGACTACCGGAGGAACAGGGATGGGGTTGATTGGGATTTTGGGAGCAATTGAGCGAGGCTGGATCAGTCGGGAGGCAGGAGTCGCTCGATTCGAAAAGATGCTTTCCTTTCTGGAAACAGCAGACCGCTTTCATGGAATCTGGCCTCATTGGCTAGACGGAAAAACGGGTAAGGTCAAACCTTTTAGTCCAAAAGATGATGGGGCTGACTTGGTTGAATCTGCCTTTCTGATGCAGGGACTTTTGGCAGTCAGGGAGTATTTCAAAACTGGAAACGAAGCCGAAAAACAAATCAGTCTGCGAATCCAAACCCTTTGGGAGGAAATGGAATGGGATTGGCATACCCAAAACTGTCAAAATGTATTGTATTGGCACTGGTCTCCTAACTATGGTTGGGATATGAATTTTGCTTTGGAGGGCTATAATGAGACTCTCATTACCTATGTCTTGGCAGCGGCTTCTCCAACTCATACGATTGATCCTGCCGCCTACCATCAAGGTTGGGCTCGATCAGGAGGAATAAAGGCTTCAAATGCGGGGGCTTTTGGGTTTCCACTTCAATTAAGACACAATGGGGCTGAAGAAATGGGAGGCCCGCTTTTTTGGGCTCATTATTCATATCTCAGCCTAAATCCTCATGGCCTGCGGGATCAATATGCCGACTATTGGCAAGAAAATGTCAACCAAACCTTAATTAACCGAGCTTGGTGTATCGCTAACCCCGGAAATTTCAAGGGTTATGGATCGGGTCTTTGGGGATTAACAGCCTCCTATTCCACTGATTTTTACCATGCCCATCGCCCGGGAGATGATACGGGGGTAATTTCTCCAACTGCTGCAGTTTCTTCCATTGTTTATACGCCAAATGAATCTTTAGAAGTAATCCGAAATCTGTATGAAAACTATGGGGAACGAGTGTTTGGACCCTATGGATTTTACGATGCTATGAGTCCTCAATATGATTTTTTCCCACAGCGTTATTTGGCCATTGATCAAGGACCTATGGTCAGTATGATCGAAAACTATCGTTCTGGCTTGGGTTGGAAATTGTTTATGAATGCCCCTGAAATTCAGGAAGGATTAAAAAAATTAGGCTTTGAGTTTCAGATTCCTTAATTCAAAAAATTAACTGAGCATTAACTTGATAGAGGCGAAGAGAAGAACGAAAGCCAACAGGTATTTGAGAGATTTGACGGAAAACTTCTTAGCCCCGAGATAAGCGCCTAAGACTCCTCCAGCTACCGTCAACGGGACTAAAACCCATAATTCCTCTTTGAGGGGAAGTTCATAAATACTGGCTCCTAAAAAGCCTGCAACCGAATTTAAAAAAATAAATAAGGCACTCAGGGCAGCAGTCTCCTTAACTCCTGCCCAACCCAACATGAGTACAATCGGAGTAAGAATGATGCCTCCTCCTATTCCGATCATTCCAGAAAGAAATCCAATCAAAATCCCCAATATTGGCCCCATCCACCAAGTCCGCTCAATCTTGACATGATCAGCAATAGGGAAAACCCCGGCAAACTTCAATGCTGGAAAAAGTAATAATGCTCCCAGAATCTTTTTATAGATGGATGCGTCAAGCAAAATGGTCCCTCCCAGATAGGCCGCAGGTATGGAAAATAAAATCAAAGACCAAAATAAATTTGTCGGAAAGACACCTGCTTTACGATAGTTTAAAAAAGAAGCCATCGACACCATCATATTGAGAATCAATGCTGTCGGTCGGATTTCTTCCGGAGCAAAGCCTAATAAAGCCAAAATCATTAAATAGGAGCTTGCCCCTCCATGCCCGACCGAGGCGTAGAGAAATGCCGCAAAAGGCATCAGGAAAAACAGGCCATAGTAAATCAAATCATCCATTACCAAGGATAAAATTTCAAAAGTGTACCAGGTTCAACAAAAGTTAACTCTTCCGGAATTTCTACGAATCCATCGGCCAAGCCAAAAGCAATCAAATTGAAAGACTCTTGCCCCTGAAGTACTTCCACTTTTCCATCTTTGATTTTAGCTTTCAAAAATTGGGTGAGTGGGATTTTCTTTTCGAAATCATGAGCCAAGGGAAGCTCCCGAAAATGGTTCCAAGCCCCAACATCCCCTTTCCAAGTCTGAATTACAGGTTTGACATACTGCAAAAAGCAGGAAAGTACCGAACCCGGATTTCCCGGAAGGGCAAAAACTATTTTCCCATTCTTTTTCCCTGCATATAGGGGCTTTCCAGGTCTTTGCTTCAACTTGTAAAAAAGCTGCTCGACCTGATTCTCCTCCAAAGCAACTTTTACAAAATCGTAATCTCCTACTGAAATCCCTCCGGTAAAAATGACCAGATCATATTCCTCCAGCGCTTGAGCAAGGGCCTCTACTACGGCTTCCTTTTTATCTGGAACTTTGATTTGCTGGATTCCAGACACTTGCAGCCTTCCCATCCAAGATTCCAAGGCAGGACCATTGGCATTGTAGATTTGACCGGGATGAAGATCAGTTCCAAGATCTTGAATCTCATTACCTGTGATGATGAGGGCAACTTTGGGTGCTTGATAGACACTAGCTTTCTCCACGCCGACTGAAGCCAAAAGACTGACCAGTCCAGGAGTCATTTTCGCTCCTCTTTGGGCAATTATATCTCCCTTTTTGCACTGAGTTCCCCGATAGCGGACGTGATTTCCTTGATGGGCGTCTACTGGATCAAAATGGATGAAATTCCCGCTTCGAGTTACTTTCTCCTGCATAATCACTGAATCCGAACCAACAGGCATAGGAGCTCCGGTGAAGATTCGTATCGCCTGTCCTTTCTCGATTTTCGGAAGGTTGGCTGACCCTGCCGCAGCTTCTCCAACCAGCTCCAATTTGTTCACTCCCTCTTCCCATAAAAATGCATAGCCATCCATGGCTGAATTATCAAAGGAAGGAACATCGAGGAGAGCGGAAATAGGTTCGGCTAGGAAAAAACCCTGAGCAGCTTGTATGGGTAAAGTTAATTTTCGCTGAGGAAGGTCAAGCTTTTGGAGAATGGCCTTCGCTTCATTTACAGAAATCATTTAGCCTCCGATTTTGATCATACTTCGGTTTTCGATAGCCTCCGGATTGGCTTTGAGGTAATCTGGATCGAATTGACCGCCCAAGGCTTTATGCTTTCTAGAAATTGAAAGACTGATGATTTCATCCACGTTTTCTCCCTTTCGCAATGCGCCTAAAAGATCCAATTCTTCTTTGCCAAAGAGACAGTTTTTGATCTTTCCGTCTGCCGTCAAGCGTATCCGATTGCAGCCAGCACAGAAATTTTCGCTCATGGTAGTGATGAATGCAAATGTTCCTTCGAAACTAGGAACCTTATACTTTTTAGCCGTATCGTGCTTTTTGTCTTCCAACTTGACGATTTCGTATTTTTCCCGAACTAAATCCAGCATCTGTGCCGCGGTAACCACTTTTTTGCTTTGCCAGTGATTGCCTGCGAAAGGCATAAACTCAATGAAACGCATGTGGATTGGAAGCTTTTCAGTTAGGGCTACAAAATCACAAATCTCTTCCTCGATCAATCCATGAAGCGCAACCGCATTGATTTTTACCCGGGATCCATGTTCTAAAAGAAGGAGAATATTATTCCACACTTGCTCCAGTTGATCTCTCCTGGTAAGCTTGATGAATTTTTCCCGATTCAAAGTATCCAAAGAAACATTTACCGAGCGAACTCCAGCATCCTTCAAGGCATCAAGATGTTTATGGATTAAAACCCCATTGGTGGTAAGCGTTAATTCGACCGGATATTTGGAAAGATTTTGAAGAATTTCAGGGAATTCCTTTCGAACAAGCGGTTCTCCTCCTGTTAAGCGAATTTTCTTAACTCCCAATTGAATAAAAATCTCAGCTAATTTCAAGACTTCATCTTTACTCATGAGCTTGGATTGAGGCATCCACTCCATCTCCTCCTTTGGCATGCAGTAGGTACAACGGAAATTGCAATGATCCGTGAGGGAAATCCTTAAATAATCGTGAACACGTCCAAAACTGTCTTGAAGCATTTTGCTAGAATAGGTATTTTTTCAACAGTAGAAAACTTAAATAGGTTAAATGGTTTCAACCAGACGTCACCCTTTTCGATATTGTGTAGGCGTTAAAGATACATGCTTTTTAAAGAAATTATTGAAGTGGGTGACTTCCGTAAATCCCAATCCAAAGGCTATTTCGGATACGTTCCAGTTACTTTGCTTGAGCAGAATTTTCGATTCTTGCAAAAGGCGCTCAGCTATAAGTTGGGAAGTTGTCTTTCCTGTCATTTCTTTGACTGCCCGGTTGAGGTGATTCACGTGGATATTAAGTTGATCAGCAAAATCCGAGGGGCTTCTTATGCCGATGGACTGATGGGTTTCATCGATGGGAAATTGCCTTTCCAGCAGTTCCAAAAAGATGGAAGCGATTCTCAGGGAAGCGTTTCCGTGTTGGGTTTTCTGAATCTCAGCTGGCTGGAGTTTCATCCCAAAATGGATCAGCTCTAAAATCAAGGCCCGAAGCGCATCGTATTTGTATTTGTATTCGGAATTGAATTCGGCTTCCATCTTTTCAAAAATCCGCTCCACCTCCTTTACCTCTTTGTCTTCAAGTTCAAAAACATGGATCCCATTAGGATGAAAAACCTCATACTGCTGGATTTGCCCAAAGTTCATGAAGAAGTGTGGGTTGAAAATGCAGTAGATTCCTTTGGTATCTGGGGCTAGATGATCCCATTTGTAGGGAACCAAGGGATTGGAAAAGGACAGGGCCTGCTTTTTCACCTCATAGACCCTGTCTGCATAGTGCACGGTGCCCGCACCTTTTACTAGCATGATTTTGTAAAAATCCCGCTTTCGGTAAGGAACAGCCTTCATTTTCCCTTCCAGGTAAGGCTCGAGTCGGAAAATATTAAAATGACCTATTTCCGAAGCAAGACTTTCCGGAATCCAGTTAAATTTTCGCTTATAAAATTCTTCCAGGCTTTCGTTGGAGTCCATGGGTTTATTTTTTAACTGAGAATGAATAATAAATCTTGAATAGATGCTCCCTAATCCAAACCAAATCATCTCCGAAGAGGCTGGAGTTGATTCTTTCGATTTTTAATTATGACTTACTAAAATCAAGGCAAAAGAAATAAGAAGTAATTGAAAACTAATAATCAAGGTTTCGCATTACTATTCCTATTTGATCAAGTGGCAGGACAGATGAAATGTAAATCAATGAAATTATACTACAAATTTCTCCATTAACAGCCCCGTCGGGATAATTAATTTCAAATTAAAACTTATACAATTCAAAAATTCCTTTAAGGAAAAAGCCTTTTCCAATACTTGAAATCAAAAATACTTAAAGAGCCGACTCCTTGGAGTTGTTTTTCTGCCAACAAAAAAAAGCTTTATTTCTACTCTATATTTGATTTTTATAGTTATTGGTTTGAAAAATGTATCTTTTTCAGCAATTATCAGTTGATTTTTGTATTCTAATTCTCCCAAAATCTTTTGACCATGAAAAAACCAACGCTATTTCTCCTCGTTCTTATTTCGTTCATCAGCTTTACTTACGGTCAGTCTTCCCAAACAGAAAATGAAGTTCTCGAGCTATCCATGGTCAAATGGAAATGGATGGCTGAAAAGGATGTGGACCAGTTGGAAAAGCTCTTTGATCCCTATGCTAAGTTTGTCCACATGAGCGGCACCTGGACTACTCCAAGAGAACTAGAAATAATCGAATCGGGAAGCATTTGGTACAAAAATGCAGAGGTCCATGATTCAGCAGTTGAATTATTTGGAAACACTGCTGTGGTCTGGAACAGAATTACGCTCACGGCCTTTGTCCGAGGTAGTGATGTAGTCAACGAGTTCACCGTTACTGAAGTATACCAAAAGCAAGACAATGACTGGAAAATGCTGGCATTGACCTTTAGTAGTGTGAGGGATACTCATCAAATTGAAAAGTAAGCAAGTAACTTCTTTGAATTCAGTAATGACTAGCCCACTATAAATCATTAACTTGAGTACTAAAATTTAGAATTATGGCTCTATTCAACCTCAATATCAACGGCAAATCCCAACAAGTGGATGTGGATCCCGCTACTCCCGTTCTTTGGGTACTTCGAGACCATTTAGATCTAGTAGGGACCAAATTTGGTTGTGGAATTTCCCAATGTGGCGCCTGTACGATCCATTTGGATGGCAATGCGGTTCGTTCCTGTCAGCTTCCTATTTCGGCTGCGGAAGGGGCCCAAATTACTACGATTGAAGGACTTTCTGAAAACGGAGAACATCCCGTTCAGCAAGCCTGGATGGAACATGATGTTCCTCAATGTGGGTATTGCCAAGCAGGTCAAATCATGACAGCAGCAGCCCTTCTCCAACGAAACCCAAACCCTAGTGATGAGGAGATTGAAAATGCCATGAATGGAAATATTTGCCGTTGTGGAACTTACCTACGAATCAAAGCAGCTGTAAAAACAGCTTCACAAAAACTCTAACCTGAAACGATCATGACCACTGTAAATACAAAATTGAATAGAAGATCATTTTTGAAAGTTTCTGCACTTGCAGGAGGCGGCATGATGCTCAGCTTTAGTTGGCTAGCAGGTTGTAAACCCACTGAGGAGGAAGCTTTAGGATTACCAAAGGAATGGTTTGAATTAAATAGCTACATCAAAATCGGCGAAAACGGTGCTGTCACACTCTATTCGCCCAATCCCGAATTCGGCTCCAATATCAAAACCTCCATGCCGATGATCTTGGCGGAAGAACTTGATACCGATTGGAAAAATGTATGGGTAGAGCAAGCAGATTTTTATCCAGAGCGATTTGATCGGCAATTTACAGGAGGTAGTCAGGGTATTAGACAAGGATGGACACCTTTAAGAACCGCAGGAGCAACCGCAAGAGCCATGTTGGTAGCAGCTGCTGCGCAAAGCTGGAATGTCCCCGCAAATGAGATCACCACTTCAGCCGGAATTCTGGAACATAAAGCCAGTGGCAAGAAAGCTCACTACGGAGAAATGGCATCCTTAGCCGCTACATTGGAGATTCCTGAAGAAGTGGAATTGAAAGATATTTCCGATTTCAAAATCATCGGTAAGTCCAAAAAGAATGTAGATGGGGAGAAAATCGTATCTGGAAAGCCCCTTTTCGCGATCGATCATAAAGTTGAAGGAATGAAGTATGCAGCCATCGTGCACCCACCAGCTTTTGGAATGCGCTTGAAATCCTTTGACAAAAGTTCGGTAATGGGTATGCCGGGAATTCAAGATGTTTTTTCTATCAATGTATTCAAGGATGATTATGTCCAAAACTTTTTCGACACAACCACCTTCCCCGAAATCGTAGCCATTGTGGGAAATTCCACCTGGGAAGTCATGCAGGCGAAAAAGAATTTAGTGGCAGAATGGGAGAAAGCTCCGGAAACCAAATTTAAAATGGCTGGATTCGGAGGTAATAGTATGGATGTAACTGTCCCTTCTGGACTAGAAAATACTTCTAGTCACAAATCTAGAATGGCTGAATTCATTAAAAATCCGGGAACTGTAGTGCGAAAAGATGGAGACCCGGAAGGCATGTTCAAAAAAGCCGCCAAGGTAATCGAACGAACATACTCCGCTCCCTTCTTGGCCCACAACACCATGGAACCCATGAACTGCTTTGCCGATGTAAAGGGAGATAAAGCAGTCATTTATGGCCCCACACAGGCTCCAGAATTTATTATGGGCACCCTTTCCAGTAGTCTGGGAATACCCAAAGAAAACATTCAAATAAATCTCGCCCGTATGGGAGGAGGATTTGGAAGAAGAGCCTATAGTCATCACATGGTGGAGGCTGCTTTAATTTCACAAAAAATCCAGGCCCCTGTGAAAATGGTCTACACTCGAGAAGATGACATGACTGATGGAGTCTATCGACCAACCTATTCGGCTACTTATCGGGCAGCTTTGGATGAAAACAATAATTTACTGGCTCTACATGTAAAAGCTGGAGGAATTCCTGAGTCTCCTTTACATGCTAATCGCTTCCCTGCCGGAGCCCTTGACCACTATTTAGCAGAAAGTTGGGATATCTCCTCTAATATCACCATCGGTGCATTCCGAGCTCCCCGATCCAATTTTATCGCAGGAGCTGAGCAAAGCTTCTTGGATGAATTAGCAGAAGAAATGGGAAAAGATCCAATAGAATTCCGATTGGAACTACTCAAGCGAGCTGAAACAGACCCTGTTGGAAGCAATAATGACTATGACCCGAAACGCTATGCAGGCGTTTTGCAATTAGTCAAGGAAAAATCTAACTGGAATCAGGCCCAGTCCAATGTTCATCGAGGCGTTTCTGCTTATTTCTGCCATAATTCCTATGTAGCAGAGGTTGTGGATACAGTCATTAAAGACAATAAGCCTGTAGTGGAGTCGGTGTATGCAGCCGTTGATTGTGGCATTGTTATCAATCCGGATTCTGCCGCCAATATGGGGGAAGGTGCCATTGTGGACGGTATCGGAAATGCTTTCTTCGGAGAATTAGCATTTAACAATGGAGTCCCAACGAAAACAAATTTCGACACCTATCGAATGATTCGACAAAAAGAAGCTCCGAAGAAAATTGAGGTTCATTTTGTGGAATCGACCGAAAACCCAACTGGATTGGGTGAGCCACTCTTCCCACCTGTTTTTGCAGCTTTGGCAAATTCACTCTACAAAGCAACTGGTAAACGCTACTATGAGCAGCCCATTGCACCGCAGTTGGAAATGGAAAATTTGAGAATGTAAGTTTGAGATTCCAAACTTTCAGTTCGGATAAAAAAATCCCCTGAAGATCATTCCTCAGGGGATTTGTTTTTAAAAATGCTGCCAGCCTTGAGCTTTGAGCTGAACGGCTGTTCCACTTTTTGTAACCAAATATTTTCCTTCCTCAGCTTTGGTGATATGACCTATAAAATGGATGTCAGGATGCTTTTCAAGTTTTGGGAAATCCTTTTGATCTATTGTAAATAACAACTCGTAATCCTCACCTCCATTCAGTACACACGTGATAGGATCAATATTCAATTCTACTGCTGTATCAAAGGTTTGCTTATCAACCGGAAGTTTATCCTCATAAATAGTGGCACCAACTCCTGAAGCTTTGCAGATATGGAAAATCTCGGAAGCCAAACCATCCGACACATCCATCATGGATGTTGGAACTACTCCCAAATCACGGAACTCATGAATAATATCCATTCGTGCATCTGGCTTCAACTGACGCCCGCTTACGATGGCATATTTTTCCAAGTCAGGCTTCATGTCGGGATTGGCTAGATATACTTGCTTCTCTCTTTCCAATACCTGGAGTCCAATCAAAGCCCCGCCTAAGTCTCCAGTCACACATAAAATATCATTGACTTTCGCGCCACTTCGATAGGCAACTTGTTCCTTTTGAGCTTCACCGATAGCAGTAACCGAAATAATCAATCCGCCTCGGGAAGCCGTAGTATCCCCTCCTACTAGATCTACACCATAGTGCTCACAGGCAGCATTTATACCGGAGTAAAGTGCCTCTACAGCCTCCACAGAAAAACGATTGGATAGCGCAATGCTCACTGTGATTTGCTTAGGAATGGCATTCATAGCGGCAATGTCTGAAACATTCGCAGCTACAGCCTTGAAACCGACATGGGGAAGTGGCGCATAGGCCAAATCAAAGTGAACCCCTTCTAAAAGTAAATCAGTAGTAACCACTTTCACATGATCCCCAGCATCGATAACTGCCGCGTCATCACCAATACCTTTTAGGGTAGAAGAATTTTTCAGCTGGACCTTTTCATTCAAATGATCAATGAGCCCAAACTCACCCAATTC
>JABXHZ010000070.1 GCA_013373335.1 Cyclobacteriaceae bacterium
AGGAAAAACGCCGCTCTAGCATAAAGCAAATCCCAATTGGACGTATGGGGAATGGCTATCAACACTGCCTTTTTGACTCCTTTGGGCCAATTTGCATTCAAACTCCAGCCAGTTACCCAAAAGACAATTTTGGAAAGAAACTTCATCATAGGGTTAAGGATTTTTTTCTAAATTCTTCAATTCCAAAGTTGCGGGATTTTGGTCAATATAGCGCATCGTTTCTTCATAACCTGCCCGAAATAATTCCGAAGCTTTTTTAATATCAAAAACCCCATATTTTCCCAAACCGGGAGCTTCGATGAAAAAATCACACTGGGACTTCCGGCTATAGACATTGTAATTCATCGTCATAATGACCGATCGCTCGATGAGCCTTCTCATGTTTTTGATATCGCTTTCTTCAGGAAGATGATTGCAATTGACGCCGATTACATAGTCGCAAGTACCATCCAATGGCTCAATCGGAAGGTTATTCAATACTCCGCCATCAACCAAGTATTTATTTCCGATCACAATTGGTTCAAACATTCCCGGAATACAACTGGAAGCCATAACTGGACCGATTAATTCTCCTTCGGAAAAATATACTGCCTTCCCCTTCTTGATATCTGTTGCTGTGACGCTAAGAGGGATTTTCAATTGGGAAAAATCATTATGAGGCAAATAGGTCTTGAATAGACCTTCAATGCTACTCATTTTCAAAATTCCTTTCCAGGATATTGCCGGACGCAGAAACTTAAAGTAATTGGTATCTACGATTATTTTTAAAATTTCAGAAGGCGAATACCCATGGCAATACATGGCTCCGGCGATTGCTCCGGCAGAAGCTCCACTTACTTGTGTTGGAAAAATTCCTGCTTCATTTAAACCTTGAAGTACTCCCAGATGAGAGATCCCCCTCACTCCTCCTCCCGAAAGGGCAATACCTATTTTTAAATTAGATTTCATCCAATCGGAACGTTTGATCAACCCTCACTCCTTTCTCTGTTCGCTTCAAGGTGCAGCATTCATTGACCGGATCATGCTCAAAAAACAGGATATAATCATTTTCTACGGCTTCCTCCAAGAATTTTGCTTTTTCATCCATGGTCAATAAAGGACGGGTATCATAGCCCATGACATAAGGAATTGGAATATGTGCCACAGAAGGCAATAAATCCGCCACAAAGACGATAGTTCTTCCTTTATAGGTCAATTTGGGAAGCATTTGCTTATCCGTATGGCCATCTACTGTAATGAATTCAAAGCCCTGAAAAAGTTGCCTGCTGTCTAAATCAACATATTCCAACTGATTCAGCTCCTGCATTGGCAAAATATTTTCCTTTAAAAAGGAGGCTTTTTCCCGAGGATTGGGCTGAGTCGCCCATTTCCAATGGTCTTTATTTGTCCAATACCTTGCTCGTGGAAATGTCATTTCATATTGTCCATGAGAACCATATTTCACTCCCCCTCCACAATGATCGAAGTGAAGGTGAGTAAGAAAATTATCTGTCACCTGATGAAAAGCTACTCCCAGATTCTTTAAGGATCTTTCCAGGGAATCTTCCCCATGCAAGTAATAGTGAGAAAAAAATTTAGCATCCTGCTTGTCCCCAATCCCATTATCAATAAGCACCACTCGGTTACCATCCACTACCAAAAGGGATCGCATAGCCCAAGTACAAAGATTATTCTCATCAGCAGGATTGGTTCTGGACCAAAGCACTTTAGGGACTACCCCGAACATCGCCCCTCCATCCAATTTAAAAAACCCGGTATTGACGGTATATAATTCCATATTAGGTTCTTGTTTTGGTTAAAAAACCAAAAGCAATCTTATCATTTGCTAAGATTGCTTTCAGAATCATATCAATTCAATTTCTTGAATTTATTCAACTACTACTCCCATGGAGCAGAATTTATCGATTCGCTGATCAATTCGTTTTTCCGGCTTGATTTTATCCAACTCTTTCAAGGCTGAAAGAATCGTTTCTTTCACCGTTTGGGCCATAGTCTTTAAATCTTTATGGGCTCCACCAAGGGGCTCAGGAATAATTCCATCAATCAGACCATTCGTCTCCATATCTTTAGCAGTTAGCTTCAGTGCTTCTGCAGCTTGCTCTTTGTAATCCCAAGACCTCCAAAGAATAGAGGAACAGGACTCAGGAGAAATCACCGAATACCAAGTATTCTCAAGCATATACACCTTATCACCAATTGCAATACCCAATGCGCCACCGGATGCCCCTTCACCGATAATGATACAAATCACCGGTACTTTAAGCATGAACATCTCCTTGAGGTTTCGGGCGATGGCTTCTCCCTGACCGCGCTCCTCAGCTTCCAAACCCGGAAATGCTCCTGGCGTGTCAATCAAGGTTACAATCGGCTTTCCAAATTTCTCAGCCATTTTCATCAAGCGAAGCGCTTTACGGTAACCTTCTGGATTAGCCATTCCAAAGTTTCGCTCTTGACGCTGCTTGGTATTTCGGCCTTTTTGCTGACCAATAAACATCACTGTTCGACCATCAACATCTCCTAGTCCGCCAATCATAGCTTTATCATCTCGAACACCTCGATCACCATGAAGTTCGATAAAGTCATTGGTGATTTCATAGATGTAATCCAAGGCATAAGGCCGATCTGCATGTCTGGACAACTGCACACGCTGCCAGCGCGTCAAATTTTCAAAGGTTTCCTTTTTCAAATTTTGGATCTTTTCTTCCAAGGACTCAATATCGGAACTTAAATCGATATTTCTACCCTTGGCCAAATCCTTCATTTCCTGAAGTTTCTGCTCTAAATCAGCGATAGGTTTTTCGAATTCTAATACCATTTTAGTGGTTTTTGAAAGAAACAAAGATAAGGAATCTGAACTAGAGAAAAACCCATTAGTAAAAATGTGAAAAAAAATGGAGGCTTACTGCGAATTCTTCTTACATACAGTTATCCTTTTTTTTAAAACAAAAAAGCCCCAGAAATTCTGGGGCTTTGCGGAACGGAC
>JABXHZ010000438.1 GCA_013373335.1 Cyclobacteriaceae bacterium
CAAGCAAACAAAATTGAAATTTCATGCAATTCCCCTTCGGGTAGAAACAGGAGAAACTTTTTTCCTCCACCGTTCGTCAGCTGTCCATCAATTGCTACAATGAGTTTTTGTCTAACCAAGTTGGAGATAAAATGCTCCTGTGCAGGATTGATTGCACCTGTTTGCCACAAAACACCAATTTTGGACATGAATGGGTAGATGATGTTGAGCATAGTCTGCTCAAATCCCAATTTCAGAATATTGGAAGAGAGAATCTTATCAAATCGCTCCTCATCCATTTCTATCATGCATAGGGTTAATGCATGGATCTGGTCATCATGTGTAAGTGAGCGCTCAGTGAGCTTCATGACTTCTTCCCGAAGCTCACGCTCCTCCATGGAAGCGATTTTGCTGATTTTAAAGCCATTGTCGTTCAACAAGGCCACATTTAAAATCAACTTTAGATCCGCATCGTCATAATAGCGAATATTGGTATCGGTGCGCTTGGGGCTCAGCAAATTATAACGTTGCTCCCAAATCCGAAGCGTATGGGCTTTAATCCCAGAAAGCTGCTCTAGATCCTTAATCGAATATGTACTCACTTTTCTTCGTTTTTAAAGAATTCCTTTGGAACAATAAAAAGACCAAATGATACAGCATCATTTTTCTGATTGGTCCTGTGATGTGCCTGATGCGCCCGAAAGATCCCTTTCAAAAAAGAATTCTTAGGACGATCAAACCATTTTAATCTTCGATGAACCAGCACATCATGGAGAAAGAAGTAAGAAATCCCGTAAACACTGATTCCTATTCCTATCCAAAAGCGGTAGTCCAAACTATCCATTCCCAGGAAAATCAATAAGACTGCCACACTACCAAACCCAAGAGAAAACAAGTCATTCAACTCAAAGAATGACTTAGATGGTTGGTGATGCGTCTTGTGGATCATCCACAAAGGACCATGCATGATGTATTTATGAATAAACCATCCAGCAAGCTCCATCAAAAGAAAACCCAAGAATGTAAACCCGATCGCTTCCCACATGAGATTGTAACTGATAGATTTTACCTTATGTATAAGCTAATTAAAGGCCAGACTGTTTGAATATGGCAAAAGAAAATTTCATGATTTTACTCAGCAATTACAATACCGTGAAATTCAAAATAGTGAAAAAGGCTACCAAAGTCAGCAATAAAAGCAGCGCAATGGGATTGTATTTTTCAAAATTTGCCTTTCGATAAATCAAATGAACCACAAAAGATACTCCAAACCATCCGATGTAATTTCCGACTGGAATTATATCAAATTTCCAATACCAAAAATCCAAAGCTACTGCCACAGGTTCCATAATGTAATCCAAAGCTGTCATGGCAAACGCTCCCAGAAAGGCTGCGTAATAATCATTGGGAACCCGATGAAAAACGGAGCCCGTTAAGTAAGCCAGAATGAACCAATTGACTCCGATAATGATGGGAACTTCCCACAATTTGGGACCTAGTGTAGGGCCATAAACATAATCCCCAAATAGGTATCCCGTATGAATACCGATTAATTCTGCTCCAAATCCAATCCAAAATGCTGCTGCTGCAAAAATCGGAAAGGCATCTGTCCAACCTCGATGAAACAGCAAAATGATCAATAAGGTGGTCAACAACTGCACGGGTGTCAACGATAAAAACCAGTCTTGGTATTCTGGCAAGCTCAAGCCCACGATCCCCACCACATGAAGAATGATAATCACAATTTTTGCGACGGTCAATCGAAGTTGATAAGAGGAGCCTCGCTCAGGTACTACTTGATGCATAGGGTGCTTGGGTTGGCAGAAATACTTTTTTCAGTTTGGGATTCCTAACTTTGCAAATCGTAATTTGTTGACAAAGGAAAGTAAATAATCGAAAAAAAGGATGATTCTTTATAATGTAACCATCAATGTAACACCGGAAATCGAATCGGATTTTATTCAGTGGATGCGTGAAACCCATATCCCTGAAGTCATGGCCACGGGAATATTTACAGAACATAAATTTCTCCGCCTACTTCATGATTCTGATGATGGCAGTACCAATTATGCCGTGCAGTTCTTTACGGAAAGTATGGAACGGATGCAGGATTACGAAAAGAATTTTGCTCCTGCCTTACGGGAAAAAACTCAGGAACGCTACCAAGACAAGGCTTTGGCCTTCCGAACCTTACTCGAAATTCTCTAGACTATGCCTAACTGGCTCAAATTAATCATTAGCCTTATTCTCCCTCAGCTTGTGGGAGGAACAGGTGCTTATTTCACGATTACCTCAATCGGAAGCTGGTATCAGACCATCACAAAACCTAGTTTTAATCCACCCAATTGGCTTTTCGGTCCGGTGTGGACCACCTTATATATTCTGATGGGTATCGCTTGCTATTTGATATGGAAAAGCGATCACCCCCAGAAAAAGAACCTGTTAACGCTTTATTTTGTACAGCTTGCCCTAAATGGAATCTGGTCTCCCGCTTTTTTTGGATTGGAATCTCCGCTACTGGGACTAATCATCATTTTGCCCTTGTTGGTTTTGATTTTCATTTGTATCCAAAAATTCAAGCCTGTTTCTTCCTGGGCTTCTTGGTTGATGGTTCCCTACTTGGCTTGGGTCAGCTTTGCGAGTGTGCTCAATTTTTCGATTTGGTGGTTAAATTAAAGACATTACCCTTTCAACGGGTTTAACAATTTTTCACTAGTTTTTTAGCTATATAAATTTAGTTTTACGGGAGATTTTAAAGATCCCTATGAAAAAAATCATCCCTCTCTTTTCCCTTGCCCTATTTTTTGCCTGCGGCAACTCTGATACACAAGAAGCAAATCCATCAGAATCTCAATCGTATACCGAAAACCAACTTGAAAATCTCCAAATTACAATGGACACCGTGAAAGTGGACGTAGGAGAGGAGATCATAAATGCCACCGCCTATTTTGGCTTTGGACTTAGCCCGGATAAAACACGAATCTACTTCGCAGATGGCATGAATACAGAAGTTCATGGGTATAATTTGCCAGAAATGAAGTTGGAGCAAAGAATAGTTTTTGAAAAAGATGGACCGAATCGAGCTCCGGATTTTATCAATTTTTTTCAGGTTCTCCCCAACGAGGAATTCATGCTAGCCAACTATGCCATTCAGGCAATTTTTAATTCTAGGGCAGAAAAAATCCTCGATATCAATGCCCAGCCTGAAGAATACGAAGGCCTGGATGAATCCTTGAGCAGTTTGTATGGTTTTTTGCATGTCAGCCCGGATAAAAAGCTGGCCATTTCCAGACCTTTAGAATATGGAAAAGAGTCCGTAATCCTCGTTTTGATGGATTTGGAAAACAAAACAGGACAAATACTTCCTTTACCCGGATTGGAAATCACCAAAAAATTCAGGGCTTCCTTTTCACAAGGTGGCGGCACCACGACCATGGGGGATAATCTTGTCATTCAGGAAGTTCGCGATCAACTTGTCATATATTCCGCTAGTACAGCCGACATCTATACATACGACTGGAATAGTAAGGAATTGAAGTTGATCGAATTTGAACATCAATTAGTCCCTAATCAAAAAAGCGGCGACTTCCCCACGGAGGCAGGCTCACGGGAGGAACTGACGGAAATTGCACAGCAAATCCGAAATCAGGTCTCTTTCATGGGTTTTCTTTGGGATGATAGCCGTCAGCAATATTTCCGTTTTGCCAACAAACAAAATGGCCTTTTGGAAACCGGCGAACCGCGAAAATCCGATTGGTATCTTTTTTCATACGATGAAAATTTCAACTTACTCGGCGAAACCGAACTTGAAAATCTCTCAAATTTCTTTTATCAAAGCTTTTTCTACAAAGGGAAAATATACAACTACCTTCCAGTGGACGAGGATCCCGGCTTTGTGATTATGACTTTAGATTTCTGAATAACTATTTTATGAAAAAACTCCTTTTTCCAAGCCTGTTCGCTGCATTGGCTTTTTCCTGTGGCGGAGAAAATGATTCTGCCGAATCAAGGCAATCCAATATCCTCGAAAACTTCACTTTCAGTGTGGATACACTGGTGGTTGATCCAGGGGAAGAAATTATCAATCTTTCCCAGGGCGTTCGCGGAAGTTCGCTAGACGAAACAAAGACCTACTTCTATCTTTTTGATGAGGCGACCACCCAGATCAATAAAATCAATTTGGATGAATTGGTTTTGGAGGAGCAAATACCCTTCGAAAAAGAAGGACCCAACGGAATCGGCTCCAACTTTATCACTACTTCTCGATATCTCCCAGGTGAAGAATTCCTATTCTCTAATTTCCAGTCTACCGGTATTTTCAACAAACAGGGTGAAAAAGTACTTGATTTGACCCTAAAGCCGGAGGAACTCGATGTGGAAGGCTTGGGAGAGAATGCCCAATTCAATGTTACCAATTCCATCCGCCTCTCTCCTGATAAAAAAATAGCCTACTCGCTTCCAGGTGACTTTATGGAGGGTACCACCCAACTGGCAAAAATTGATTTGGAATCCAAAAGTGGAAAAGTACTTCCCATTCCGGCTTTGGATATAGTTGGGGACTATCGAATTCTCCTTCAATCTGGTGATGGCTTTTCCATCTATTTCGAGGAGGTTTCCTTTCAGGAAATAGCCGGTAAATTTTATGTTTCCGGAGCAACAACCAACAGCATTTATCGATTGGAACCGGGTCAGGATTCCTTAGAGTTGTTTGAATATGATTTTTCACTGGTACCGAATCAAAAGAATGTTCCGATCCGAAGAGAGGTTTCCTCACCAGAAGAGTTTCAGGCAGAAATGGAAAAGGCTAGAACCCAGATCGGCTTCGAAAAACTCCTGTACGATGAGCAAACCAAGCGTTTCTATCGCTTTGGGAGGATCTATGAGCCCAAAGGAGATGATCCTGAAGCCCCTTCTAAAGCACAAGTTTATCTTTTCGCTTTTGATGAAAATCTAAATCTTATTGGTGAAACTGAAATCCCGGAATTAGACCAAACACCCAGCAATCCCTTCTTCAAAGACGGCAGGCTCTGGTCCTATGTCAATGTGGAAGATGAATTGGGCTTTGCGGTGATGGATTTTAAGTTTTAATGCCCTCGCAAAGTCGCGACGGCGCAAAGATTTAAATCTAAAGTGGAGTAATTCTTTTCCGCATCCCCAACCTAAAGAATAGGCTGATTTTCTTTTTTCCAAAATGGATAGAGCAAATGATTTTGCAGGGCATTAAGCCTCTAATAAGCTCTGTTTTATGTGCTATGTTTCTATCTGGTTTTAAAAAAAGAAAAGAACCACATAGTCACATAGAAAAGACTTTCTTTCTTTAGAATGAAGTCAAAAAGCTATATCCAATAGTAGTTTGAGACTGTCGCGCTCCGTAAGCTTCGCTCACAGTGACGGGACAAAACCTTTGTCTCTAAGATTCTTTGCAGGAGAAAAAATCCTTTGCGCCGTTGCGTCTTGGCGCGCCAAAATTCTCAATCCAATCTCGGTAAACTCAACTTATACTTCACAGCAATCAGCCGAATAGAAATTACCGTAGACATGGAAATCAATAAATTCCAATCCCGATCCAATCCAAAATAATTCAATACCAGGTATAGGATCGCTCCTGCTAGACAGGCGGATGCATAAATTTCCTTTCGGAATAAAATAGGAATTTCATTGGTCAAGGTATCGCGAATCACACCCCCCATTACGGCAGAAAACATTCCCATGATCGCCGCTATCTCCGGCCTGACACCTAAACTAAGGGCCTTTTCCACACCCAAAACAGTAAAGAAACCGATTCCTAAGGTATCGAACAGGAAGAAGGTCTTTCTCAACCGACTGAGAAACTTCGGAAATATAAAAGCTGCCAAAACACCTAAAAGGATGGCATACAAAAAATAAATATCCCCGATCCAGACCAGTGGATAAGCATCTAACAAAATATCTCGCAAGGTTCCTCCTCCAATCGCGGTTATGAATCCCGTAAAACCAGCCCCAAACAAATCATGCTCCCGTTCACGTATCGCCAAGGCACCAGAAATAGCAAAAACAAAGGTTCCGACAAGTTCCAAAGCATATTGAAGCGTCATTTTTATATTGTTTCCAATTAAATTGTATTTATATTTTTTCAAGCAAAAAAATGCCCATTTCTCGCTTCTCCAGTACTAAAACAGTTTTGGGAGCTTCCAAAAACCGAAAGTCTTTTTGTTCAATTTCTTTCATCTGCTCTCGGTTTAGAACAAAGCGCTCAGTTCCATCTGGAAGCAAGTACTTGCCATTTCCCAAGGATTCGGATTGCTCCAAAATGCCACCAAAACCTGTACACATCCGAAACCAAAAAATTCCTCCCGATTTTAGCACTCGGTGTATTTCTCTAATCATTTGCCAAAAGTTATCCACACTTTCCGCAAAATGCAGCACTGCTGAACAAATAACCACATCGAATGCCCCTGCATGAAAAGGGATTTCCTCAAGCCGCCCGACTTGAAAGCGATGAACATCGTATTCAGGATTCAGACTTTTTGCCTGATAGCGGCAATATTGAATAGCCAGTTCATTCGGGTCAATTCCAAAAATCTGATAATCCTGATTGATAAAATATACGGTATTTCTTCCTTCTCCACAGCCCGCATCCAGCATCCGCATTTCTTTGGTAAATCTACCTTTGAGAATTTGATCTAAAAGATAGATATCCACATTACCCAATAGGCGGTTTAAATCAGTTATTTCCATTTTCCCAATGATCTAATGCTTCTTTCGCTTTGATTCGACCTACTTCGATCATTTCTGCCGAACGATGGAATTCCAAAGTACCTGCTTGTTTTCGAGCAATTTTGACCAAAACATCCACATTATTTTTAGCAATCACCATTTCGCAATAGCGATCCTGAAGCAAATCAAAGGAGCGGCTAACCAAATCCAAAGCCGAAAAAGAGGTGGGTTTTTCCTCTTCCTCATCATCATCATCCGGAAAATATTCCTTCATCTTGTCTCGGTATTCAGAAAGCCATTTAGGAAGGGAAATGAAACGATTTCCTTCGGAATCCTTTTTTGGAGGGGAAACGTAATCCTGATCAAGTCCATTGACATCTACCACCATCAACAGGTTATTTTCCTCCTTTTTTAAAAGTGAGATTGGAATTGGGTTTAATACTCCCCCATCAATTAATTGCTGTTTTCCCTGCTTAGCAGGAATAATCACCGAAGGAATGCTTCCTGATGCACGAATGGCTGAAAACAAGCTTCCTTTGGAAAAAACCACTTCCTTTCCGCTATGTACATCTACTGCATTACAGGAAAATGGAATAGACAAATCTTCAATTTGGCAATCGCGCACCACTTTTTTCAAGGCAGAAAAGACTTTCTCTCCTTTAATAAAACCCCGGCTGGAAAAAGTAAAATCCATCAGGGAAAAGACATCAACGCGATCCAGATTGCAGATCCAGTTTTTGAACTCAGTCATCTTACCAGCAGCATACATGCCACCAACCAAAGCCCCGGCGGAGCATCCCGCAATTTCAGCAATTTCATAGCCCCTTTCTTCCAATTCTTCAATGACACCGACATGGGCTAATCCGCGAGCTCCACCACTACTTAAAACCAATGAAACTTTCTGCTTTTTTGCCATATCTTTAGGATGAAAAATTTACAAACGAATGTACACAATATGAGCCAATTTAAACCCTTTCATCTTGCATTCCCTATTCGGGATATCGAAGAAACACGGAAATTTTATGGCGATCTATTAGGTTGCGATATTGGTAGAAGTACCGACAAATGGATAGACTTTAATTTCTTCGGTCATCAGCTTTCTGCTCATATCAAACCCGAAGAATTAGCTCAGGCAAAAACCAATGCTGTAGATGGAAAAAATGTACCTGTTCGCCATTTTGGAGTATTACTTCCATGGGATGAATGGCATGATTTAGCAGATAAGCTAAAGGCCCACGGAATTGAATTTGTGATCGAACCCTACATCCGCTTCAAAGGAGAAGTAGGGGAACAGGCCACTATGTTTTTTTTGGATCCCTGCGGAAATGCTTTGGAGTTTAAATCCTTTCAAGACGAGTCACAGATTTTTGCAAAATAATCCTGCTTGAAAAAACACAGTTTAAATACCGGAATAGGAAGGTTGATCGAACTGGAAGGAAGAGAATACTTCTATTTCAGTGGTACATCCTATTTAGGTATTGCCCAGAATACAGATTTTTTGGACGTTTTGGCCAATAATATTTTCGAATACGGATCAAATTTTGGTCAAAGCCGCAAAAACAATATACAACTCCAGGTTTTTGATGAGTTCGAGGAATTTTTTGCTCAATCGGCAGGAGCTGAAAGTGCTGCAGTGTTTAGTTCCGGATACCTTGCCGGCATAGCAGCTTGGAAAAGCATAGGAGGCCTGTCTCAAGAAGTATGGATTGCACCCGATGCCCATCCGGCAATCGTCCCTGATGGTCATCAAGCAAGCATCCAATTAAATTTTAAACAATGGAAAAATCATTGCTTTGAACGTTCAGAATGCTTGCCTCCACAGAGCATTCTGATTATTGGCAATGCAGTAGATGCCCTACATGTTGAAATACACGATTATTCTTGGGTACAAGAAATTGCAAAAAAACACAAGGTTTACCTCCTGATCGATGATTCCCATGCATTTGGAATTGTGGGTGATGGAATCTTCGGAACTTATTCGAAATGGAGGCATGAGTCAATTCATTTGACGGTTTCCGGATCGCTTGGAAAAGGCTTGGGGCTCCCAGCGGGGATCGTCTTAAGTGATGTGGAACATGTGGAAAAAATAAAATCCACCCCGCTTTTTGCAGGAGCTTCCCCAGGTTCACCTGCTCACCTGCAGACTTTCTTGGAAATGCAGCACACCTATGAAGTTGCGCAAGAACAGCTCAAGGAAAACATCCAATATTTCTACGAGCGAACAGCATTTCTTACCCAAGTAGTAGGTTATTCAGATTTTCCAATTTTCCGATATACAGAAGATCTTTGGGTAGACAAGCTTGAAAAATCAGGAATAATCACCTCCAGTTTTCCTTATCCACACATTCATAGTCCAAAGGTAAATCGGATTGTTCTTTCAGCATTTCACGAAAAAGAAGATATTGAATTCTTAGCTGATATTTTGGATAACCTAGTTTCATAAAACATGAGAATCTTTCTTTATTTCTTTACGATTGGTTTTTTGATTTTTTCCTGCACACCCAAACAACCTATACCCTTTGAAGACGGGCTAGAACCTTATCCCATTCTTCAACGAGTTCTAGATAGTGTGGATAAGTACCAGGTTCAAATCTTATTCACCAGAATTGACCGAAATGAACACATGAATCCCATGTTCGAAACTTATTCGTTCAATCTTGATGATGAACGATATTTTTACCCTGCCTCTACGGTCAAGCTTCCAGTTGCAATTTTAGCTTTAGAATGGCTTGAAGAGCAAAATGTGGATAACTTGACCTTGGATACCCCCATGCTGACTGATTCGGTTCGTCCTTCCCAATTGCCCGCCTATGTGGATAACTCATCCAAGGACTCGCTTCCAAGCATCGGGCACTACATCAAGAAAATTCTTTTGGTTTCAGACAATGATGCTTACAATCGCCTTTACGAGTTACTGGGTCAAGACTACATTAACCAAAAACTAGCTGAAAAAGGTCTGAAACATACCGTTATCAACCATCGCTTAAGCTATCCGGCAAACGAAATAGAAAATCGTTATTTCAATCCAATTCGATTTGTGGATCAATCAGGGGAAGTAATTCTCGAAATCCCCGAGCGAAAGACGGAAGCCATTTACTCTAATCCAGAACGGCCGGTGATCGGACAAGCTTATTATGTAGGAGATTCCTTGATTAAAAACGGGATGGAGTTTACCTATAAAAACAAATTCGCCTTATCTGACCTTCATGGCGTAGTTCAACGCATCATTTTTCCTCGATCCTTTATGGAGGATGAGCGCTTTCATTTGAATGATGAGCATCGAAAATTCATCCTAAAATACATGAGTATGCTGCCGGGAGAATCGGATTTCCCTAGGTATGAAGGTCCGGATTACTACGACAGCTATTCCAAATTTTTCAAGTTTGGAACAGATAAAAACCCAATTCCGGACCACTTCCGGATTTTCAATAAGACAGGTTGGGCTTATGGTCACCTAATTGACGGAAGTTATTTTGTGGATTATGAAAACGGTGTGGAATTCTTTGTCTCTGCGATTATTTACACCAATAAAAACCAGACTCTGAATGATGATACCTATGAAACCGAAGAAATCGGCTTGCCATTTTTTGCAGAGTTAGGGGAATATTTGTATCAATTGGAATTAAGACGTAAAAAGATTTTGAAGCCAGATTTTGGCGAATTAGAGATGGAATATTAAAATGAAAAAAGAACAATTTCCTGATTTCAAGCTATTTCTAAAAACATTTTGGATCTGGACGGTTTTAATTGCTTTAATCAATTGGGTCGTAACCTTAGGCAATTACAGATTAAAGCTAGGATTTGATTGGAGTTTTCTTCAAAA
>JABXHZ010000299.1 GCA_013373335.1 Cyclobacteriaceae bacterium
CAGGAAACAGAAGCAACCACAATCACATCCCTCCTTCCTGTCAAAAGCGAGGAAGTCGCACTAAGGCGCAACTTTTCTATTTCCTCATTAATGGAAAGATCCTTTTCTATGTAGGTTCCCGAACTTGGGATAAAGGCTTCCGGCTGATAGTAGTCGTAATAGGAAATGAAGTATTCAACCGCATTATCCGGGAAAAACTGCTTAAACTCTCCGTACAACTGCGCCGCCAGGGTTTTATTATGACTCAGCACTAATGTGGGCCGCTGAACTTCTTGAATGACATTTGCGATAGTAAATGTCTTTCCTGAACCCGTTACACCCAACAGCACCTGGGCAGGTTCGCCATTTTTGATGCCGGCAGAAAGTTCAGTGATTGCTTTAGGCTGATCACCGGTGGGCTGGTAGTCGGATGTAAGCTTAAATTCCATACGTTTATTAGAAACACTTTAAAGGGCATCAAAAGTTTAGCGCATTCAGAATTAAGCCTTCAGCGTCCTATATTTTTCCAAATTGTAGTAGAGGTAATTGGTTCGAAGTATCAAAACCAACAAAATCGGGATCAAACTTGGGTGAAGTGATTGCCAACCCAAAATCCAAAAAACCACCGCAGCATCCGCCAAAATCAAAGCAGCAAGCAAATACTTTTTAACCCATGCTTTAGGTTGTTTACGTAATAAAGCAAAGGCTAGAATCAAATGCCCCGGAAAAGCCCAGAGAATATTCCAATTCCACTGTGTGGCAGAATGTTCTGTCGCAAACCATAGTAAAAACACCACCACACCTAGGAGACCCAATAAAAAAAACAAGACCATGTCAAATCCAAGGAAGAGCCGCTTTCGCTTAAACCCAATGTAAGTGATCAAGGTAAAGGCTATCGCAATTGCCCAAAACATCCAGTAAGGATTAAAGGAACCCATTTGTGAATTTTGCTTGGGGAAATCAAGGAGGACCCTAGTTTCTTTCACCAAAGGGCGGGTAGGGCCATCTCCTACGATACTTGCCTTAGCAAAGGACTTTTCCATGTAATCTGGAAGGAATTGGGCCTCCCAATTGGAAGCTTTTCGGTCAATAACCGCCCCCAAGGCCAAATCTATTCCCAGATCAGCCCAAGGCATATTGATTACGTATTCATCAATTAAATCCCTGAAGCTCTTGTCTGTTTCATTCATTTCATCCTCGCTCCAGACCAATTTATCCCCTAAAACCAAGTCCATGGCATCCCGAATACGAGTAGCACAATTGTCAAAAAAGAAGTCATATCGGTAAAAACGACGTTCTGGAAGGTAATTCACTTGAAGAAATTCCACCATGTATCTCTCCTGTTCCAAAGAAAGGTCCAAGACCTGCTCTTTAATGCCTCGTTTTTCATTGGCATAGGTGGAAATAAAATCAGCGTAGGTGCTTACACTGAGCATGTAATCCAGCTTTCCC
The DNA here is from genome assembly GCA_013373335.1 of Cyclobacteriaceae bacterium. Taxonomy (GTDB): domain Bacteria; phylum Bacteroidota; class Bacteroidia; order Cytophagales; family Cyclobacteriaceae; genus Algoriphagus. The sequence continues at coordinate 1,432 of JABXHZ010000299.1, forward strand.
GCCGCAAATTTCCCATAGAAATTGGGAGTATTAAAGTTGAAGGTACCATAATTGAAAACGTAGTCTGTACCCTTTATTTTATCAAAAACCCGGATGGCACTGTGACCAAAGGCCATATACAACTCATCTCCAGGGTCACAAGTCAGCAAACTAATTTGATAAGTTTGGGCTTTTACATTACCGAAGTAACTGATAATCAAAAAAATAATTAGACCGAATACTTTCTTTTTCAATCTCATTTTATTAAATTAGTTATCCTTTTTCAACTTCTTTTTAAAATGTTAGGTAGGGACAAAACGATGCCCCTTTGGCACCTTTTTAATGGCCGAATATACAGGATATTGTCGGCATTCGCAGTAGCAATCATTTGCTCCTACGGAATTGTTACGGCTCAGGAATTCGGCTCCTATCGGACCATTTCATCCGGAAACTTTCAAGCAGTAGCTATCTGGGAAGTTTATGATGGGAGTAATTGGATCCCTGCAAGCGCTCCTCCTGACCAAAACCATGACATTTACATCGATCAAACCCATCTACTCACTTTAACCCAAAATGAATCCGTAAAAAGTTTATTCATAAACGCGGAGGCTGGAGCAGGTCAGAAACTAAATCTCAATGGTTTTAATCTGGACATTTTTGGAACCCTACAGGGATTTGAAGGCCCAGCCCCTGGTATCCCCAACAGAGCTTGGAATAGCATCAACTGGATCGGAAATTCAATTTCCTCCACTTTAACCTTCCGTGGTACTAGCCGAGTCATTATCCCTCAAAATGCTTGGAGTGCCCAATCAGATCGAAGTCGTTACTCAGTCATTTTTGATCCCGGACCGGGAAAAACCTTGATCATTGAAGAAGCTTTCAAAGCGTTAAGTTTTACCATCCGATCAGGAACGGTAATTCAGCGATTAGACACCAGTGTCAATCCTGCAAAATGTGCAACTTTTTCATTTAATACCGAAACGACCGTTTATGGAACAGGCCCTTTTGGTGAATTTACCATAGAGGGAGGAGCACAATTAATTAGCGAGTGCAATGAAGGAATTTTATTTCGGTCGAGTTCGATAAGTGCATTACTCTTTTCGGTTCTTCCGGGCGGAGAGTTGATTCTGGAAGGAGAAACCCCTCAAATTGAAGCAGCAAATTTTCAACTCAATGGAAAAATCATCCACCGTGGAGGTAGTGGCCCGAAATCCTTTTTGTCAAAAAGTTATCCTGACGCAGCGATCCCGAATTCAATTTATGATTTGGAACTTCAGGGAACAGAAGATCTAACCTTACCGGCAGAATTGTTTGTCTTTGGAAATATGAGCCAATCTGGAAGCGGAGAGTTTATTGCTTCATCGAGTCACCTGCATTTCGTCGGGACAGGGGATCAACTATTAGCAGGTTTTGATCTTCAAGTTGAAAATTTAACCTTGAATAAACCCTCAGGCGAACTTATTACAGAGGAAGATATTTTGGTTTCACAAACCTTCTTTCTACAAAATGGAAGTCTTAATCTAAATGGGAATGGCTTAGAGGTGAATTCCTCTGGTTCTGGAGGAATAGTATATACAGGAGGAAGCTGGAAAAATGCAGATTATTTTCTGTATCGAAACACTCCAACAAGCCTAAATTCAACCAATGGAACCTTCCCTTTTGAAGATGTAAAAAATGGAGGATTGAGATTGGTTCAGCTTCTTGGAAATACTGACGGGGGCGACCTTGAAATCAGTTTTACCGAATATGAAGGAGCAGAATACAATTCTAACTTTCAAGATACCGACGGTACAACGATTCTTTATCGGCTTTTCTCTTATTTCCAGTTTTCCGGTCTTAACTTCAGCACTAATTCTTTGGAGTTGAGGATATCCGCAGATCAACTTATTGTCGATGATGTCGATGACCTTCGAATTGTAGGTACAGGTTATGCTGCTCCTGGGAATAATTTGCCCGGTTTAGACCCCACTTTGCTTTGGGCGAGACGATTGGTGCCGATTGATGAATTTGAGGGAGTTAATTTCACAGTCGGAAGCTTTCGTACGCTTAGTATTCTTCCACTTGATTTTTTGCAATTCAAGGTAGAAAGAGAAAAATCCCAAGCACTGATAACTTGGAAAGTTACTGGTGAACGGGAAGGCACATTTCAGATTTTCAGAAGCCTAATTCCAAATGAAAAATGGGACTTAATCGGGGAAGTAGACTATCAGGAGGAAAACAAAGGAATCTATAAGTTTATTGACAAGCAATCTCCGCTCTACCAAGCGGTATATTATCGAGTCAAGCACTCCAATAATCTAACAAACTTAGACTCTTGGTCTTCCACCACGCGTTTGGCTCCAGTCGGAAAAATTCCGGAAGACGGAATGATTTTCCCCAACCCTTACCATTCTGGCCCCATATATCTGGAAATTCCAACTGACTGGAAAACCCAAGAATTACTTCTTCAGATCATTGATAAAAAAGGCAAGCTAATTTGGAAAGGAGTTTACGGAAAAGAAACTCTTCAACATTTGTTGGAACCTCTTCCAGCTGGCCTCTATGTGATTCAAATCATCGCACCCAATCGCCAATTCATGTTTCGATTGATCAAAAAATAATCTCCCATTAAACCTATTCCTGATTAAAAAAAGGGCTGGAATTTTTTATCTTGAATGACTAACCCAAACATAGCCTATGACCATTCTTTTTGTTTTGCTCAGCATTGCCCTTTTGGTTTTATTGATCGTCTGGGCAAAGCTAAATCCCTTTTTGGCTTTCTTAATTGCCTCTATCGTTGCGGGTTTCTTGCTTGGATTGCCAGCTGATCAAATTGCAGGATCGGTTCAAAAAGGCATGGGAAATCTTTTAGGGGATCTGGTAGTAGTTATTGTGATGGGAGCCATGCTGGGAAAATTAGTAGCAGAAAGTGGTGCTGCTCAACGAATAGCCGGATTCCTGATGGGGCTCTTTGGAGAAAAAAAGATTACCTGGGCCATGTCTCTTACAGGGCTAATCGTTGGAATCCCCCTCTTTTACAATGTTGGTTTCGTCCTTCTTGTTCCTTTAGCCTTTACGGTAGCCTATCAATATAGGCTTTCAGGGGTCTATGTTGGAATCCCCCTATTAGATGAATTTTC
>JABXHZ010000352.1 GCA_013373335.1 Cyclobacteriaceae bacterium
AAGTAAAATTAGCCTTAGCATCAGAAACCACCACATTGGAAAGCGTAACGTTACCTGTATTTTCTACTGTAAAGGTATAGGTGATTTGTTCTCCCAAAGATTGGAAGTTCTGCTTATTGGCTGTCTTGGTGATGGCTATACTTGGTGTAGCCACCGCCGATACGGTTGCTGTAGCTTGACCATTCAAGGTATTGGAATTAGGGTCAATGGCTTCCAAGACGGCCACATTGACAACTGAACCCACATCCAAATCGGCCTGCTGAACAGCATAACTTCCTGTCAAAGTCTGGGCAGAACCAGGCGCCAAAGTTCCTAGGTTTTGATTGATTGAGACAAGGGGATCCTGAACAGTAACGTTGTCCAAGGTGACATTACCTGTATTGGTGACGATGATTTCATAGTCCAAAACATCACCCACTGCCGAATAACTTTGGGTAAGGGCATTTTTCTGAATATCTACCGATGGATTCTGTACCGCATTCAGGGTAACCGAAGACTGCTGACTAAGCGGTGTTCCAGTAGGTGGTGAGGCGATCACCGTTGCAGTATTCGTCAACGTACCTGCATCCAACTCAGCTTGGGTCACCAGGTGGCTGGTTCGGATGGTTCGATTTTGACCAGGTCCTATTTCACCGATATTTGAATTCAAACCGGTCAAAGGATCTGTGACAATCACGTTTTTCAAGGTCACATTACCAGGGTTGCTTACGATCAGCTCATAAGTGATCAATTCACCTAATGAATCATAATCTGTTTTATCGGCAGATTTGTTGAAGCTCAACTGCGGATTCTGAGTAGCCGTAACCGTGAAGCCAGCCTGCGTTTGCTGGCTTTGACCGGCAGGGTCAAGAGCTGTTAGGGTTGCCGTATTCACAATGGATCCACGGTCGATATCCTGCTGATTCACCGTGTAAGTCTCAGTGATAGAGACCGTTTGATTCGGTGCCAAACTTGCTGACACGGTTTGATTGGTATTGATGAGGGAATCTACCAACACTACATTGGTCAGCGAGACATTACCGGTATTGGTCACTTCCAGGGTATAGGTGATCGTTTCACCAACAGCACTGTATGAAGTTGGCACACCTGTCTTGGTCAGGGAAATGGACGGATTTTGAATCCCCTGCACGACAGCCTGATCCTTATCACTAACATTGGAGCCGAATGGGTCCGTACCTGTAACGGAAGCGATATTGGTAACAGATCCTCTATCTACATCTGCCTGCTGAACTGTGTAGGTAGCATTGATCGTTACGGGTTGACTTGGCAATAAGGTGCCTACGTTTGGATTGACTACCGTAGCTAATGGATCGGAAACCACCACATTAGTCAAAGTGACATTTCCTAAGTTCTCAACAGTCAACTCATAGGTCAGAATATCTCCCTCGGAATCAAAATCCGGGGTTTGAGCAACCTTTGTGATTTTGATGACATCCCGGATTTTGGCAAAGGAGACTGCATCATCTTTTGCACTGACCGGAGTGGCCTGCGGAGTGCTTTCCACACCATTTACCGTGGCAGTATTTAGCACCTGTCCTGCATCCAAATCTCCTTGTTGAATGGTGTAGGAAGTAGGAATCACTGAGCTACTTTGTCCAGGACTTAAGGTGCCGACATTGACATTAAGGCTGGTCAATGCATCCGTCACTACCACGTTATCTATGGTGACATTACCCACATTGGTCACTGTGATCTCAAAGTCAATTACCTCTCCCACCTGAGTGTAGGTCTTATCTACGGCTACCTTGTTGATGTCCAGAGCACCTTTATCTTCAGCGGTCACATAGGCCACATCCGATGCTGTCACCGATTTTCCCAATGGAGTGGTTGCCGTAGCTGTAGCCGTATTGATCACCACTTGCGCATTGATATCCGCTTGGGTGAGCGTATAGCTATGGGTGATGCTGGTTGCCTGTCCGGGGGCCAAGTCCGGAACGGCCTGATTGAAGTTGATACGGGGATCATCCAATACAATATTGGAAAGTGTCACATTCCCTGTATTGGTCAGTACAAATGTGTAAGTGACCACTTCTCCTTGGTTAACAAACACAGTTGGGTTGGCCGTTTTTTCCAAATTCAATGCCCCTGCGATCTTCGCCCGTAGGGTCAGGTCATCACTGCTATTGACCGGATTATTGGATGGGGCTTCACCTGCTACTGTTGCATTGTTTATAATTTCGCCGGCGTCCAGATCTTGTTGACTTACCGTGTAGGTGGTGGTAAAAGTTCTCACTCCTGCTGGGACCAAAGAGAATGGAGTCCCTGAACTGAAGCTGGTCAAATTATCCTGTACTACCAGCTGATCTAGTGTAACATTACCTGTATTTTCTATCTCTAGCGTATAAGTAATGACCTCTCCAAGTAATTCGAAGGTGGACTTATCGGCAGTCTTGCTAATGCGTATACTTGGATTGGACTGCGCTGTGACAGTATCCGAAGCCGTGGCATCTGCCAAACTTGGTGCTCCTGATGGTGGCGTACCGGAGGCGGTGGCGGTATTGACTATGCTTCCCGCATCGATGTCTGCCTGGGTGACCGCATAGGAAGCGGTGTAAACAAAGCTTTCACCTGGGCTCAACACATTATCCGCAGGGCTTAGGCTTTCTGATTGAAGCGCCGGAGCAGGAGACACTTTATTGTCGGACAAGGAAACACTTGAAATGGACACATTCCCTGTATTAGTGAGGGTAAAGGTGTAGGTAATCACCTCTCCTACCTTAGAATAGGTGGATTTATCGGAAGTTTTGCTCAGTCGCCAGCTTGGACTTTGATTGGCTGTTACAGTTTCAGTATCTGTCACTGCAGGTAATGCTCCGCTTGGACCTTCGGCAGTAGCAGTGGCTGTATTGATCACTTCTCCAGCATCGAGATCGGCCTGAGTCACTTTATAATTCCCTGAAACCACCACGCTGTCTCCAGGGGCAATGGCTTGGGCAATGGTCTGATTCAAGCCAAGCAGCGGATCCGAAATAGTCGAATTGCTTAGCGTCACATTCCCCGTGTTTTTCAGAATCAACTGATAAGTAATCGGATCATTTACCGAACCGTAAGTAGAATTCAGCGCCTTCTTCTCGAAACTGAAGGAAGGGATCTGAACCGCATTGACCGTAACCGTATCTTTCACCACCGGCGGTGCTCCGGCAGCAGAGTTCCCCGTAGCTCTAGCGATATTGGTAAAAAACCCTCTGTCCAAATCGGCTTGGGTGGTTCTATAAACTGTAGCATATTCCCAAACTTCTCCGGGATTGAGCACACCATCCCTAGTGGGAGGGCTATCGAGTAAATTGGGGGCTTTATTTAGTGTCTCATCAAACACACTAACATTAGTGATATTGACATTACCTGTATTGGTTACCAGAAACTGATAAACAAGCGTCTGTCCAACTCGATTGAAAGAAGTAACCCTAGCCACTTTTTCCAGCTTCCATTCCGGATTTCCTGGACCAGTCACCAAAGTAAACACTGAATTATCCGGAAGGGATACTCCTGTGAAGGACGCCCTATCACTCACGAAACCAGAAGCATCAATCACAGTTGGAGTGCCTGTGGTAAAATTGCCATCCCCATCTGAATCAATCACCAATTTAAAATCAGAAGCTTGGGTGCCGTTAAAGGTTAAGCCTGCAAGGTCAAAAACTAAGTCCAACGATCCGGGATCTCCGGTTCGCTTCACTTTCCACTCCCTCGTCAAGCGGAAAGCTCCCAAACTTGCCGGTAAGTCGGAAGTTTGAGTAGTCAAAGCTCCATTGTCATGCCCAATCATCAAAAAGTCACCATCATCTAGCGAAGAAGGATTGCTCAAAACAATATTCCCTTTTCCACTCTGCCCTGTACCGTCTCCACTACCCGAATTATAGCTATTGGAATTCACTTGGATCAGCCCTGAAGCATTGTCTTTACCGATACCAAATACATCGTGCCAATAAGTAGTATTGTTCCAGATAGTATTACCTGACGAATTCACATACTGTCCTACGAATGGATCCAGCGTGATACCATATTTCACTGCCAGGTAAGACTCAATAATATTCCGTTCCGCAGGGGTGTGGGAGGCAGGATACATGATCA
>JABXHZ010000382.1 GCA_013373335.1 Cyclobacteriaceae bacterium
ATCGGCTGTTGCCTTAGACGCACCAGCTACCTTGCTGACTCAGGTTTATGGAGTGGATTACGAGTTCAGATAATACCCTCACCCGAAAGGGCTCGAGAAAAGTGTTTATTCACCAAAAAGCCGGCATTCAGCCGGCTTTTATTTTTTCTGGAAAATCAGAAAGGAAATAGCTCCCAAGGCCATACCTAATCCTATTCCAAGGGAAAGCCATATTCCCATTTCACCTCTGATCATACTAACAGCAGTACCGGCAACAGCTCCTAACAACAAGCCTCCAGAGATAAATAAGGGCAGGTATTTTTCTTTATTACTTTTCATCTTCAAAACTGAATAATTCTTCCACAGACACATTGAGAATTTGGGCTAAATCAAAGGCTAGCCTTAAGGAGGGGTTATACTTGTTTTTTTCAAGAAATACGATGGTTTCCCTTCTCACATTTACTTTTTTCGCCAACTCCTCCTGGGTTAATCCCAGTTTGACCCTGAATTCTTTTATTCGATTAGTCATTTGGCACTCCTCGAAAATGATAAAACAACCAGCTTAGTGCAAAAATCACTGCCATACCCACAATACCAATTCCAATCAACCGATCCTTATCAAATGTGACTCGATCCTGAATGTAGAGAAGGAATACCCATAAATACAAAGAAATGTAATAGGACAAGGCCGCAGTTCGGACCATCATTTTTTTGGTTAACTCGTCTTCCTGAGGCTCACCTGCTTTCCAACTTTTAATTCGCCTGATTAATAAAAACCCAGCAAATACCAGTATTAAAGCAATAATTCCCAGAAAAGGACCCTCACCTTCTGATAATCCAGAATTGCTTATCCATAAATAAACCGTAGCCACAACCATCAAGATTATGACTCCCATGAGGACTATTCGTTTCATTTGAATGTTAATTATTTCTAACACAATGTTAGAAATAATTAACATCTTTGAAAAAATATTACCCAGATTTTTTAAAACTTTTCGATTGATATCAACAAATCACTTTCAAAGTGCTTTTTTGAATTATGAAGAAGCCGAGTTATTTCATTTTCCTTTTCCTGATTTTGCTTTCTTGCCAAAGTGTATTGCAACCCTCTGGCTGGGAAACTGAGCAAATACAAATTGCTAGAGATGAATTTGGAGTTCCGCATATTTTCGGAAAGACCGATGCGGACGTAGCCTATGGACTGGCATGGGCGCACTCGGAAGATGATTTTGAAACGATTCAAAAAACCCTTCTGGCGGGAAAGGCCCTAGTTGGAAGAGTCTATGGAGCAGAAGGGGCCGCTGTGGATTTTTTCGTTCATCTGCTCGAAACCAAAAAAATTGCTAAAGAGCAGTATAAAAACACTTTCTCTAAAGAATTTCAAGCTGTTTTGGAGGGTTATGCAGCAGGTATAAATGACTTTGCAGAGAGTCATCCAGATGAAATTTTGTATCGAGGCGCTTTCCCAGTTAGTACCCTGGATATTACCTCAGCCTATATTTTATCCTTAGCTCAAATGTCAGGGGCAGACCGTGCTGTTCAACAAATTGTGAATGGAAAAGCTGGCAAAGTTCTTCCAGATCCCAATCCTAAAGGTTCCAATGCGATTGCTATCCATTCTTCCCGAACAGATACAGGTGAAAGTTTCCTAGCGATCAACTCCCATCAACCCTTAGAAGGCCCTGTTTCGTGGTATGAAGCCCACTTGAGTTCTGATGAGGGATGGAATATGCTGGGAGGCTTGTTTCCAGGAGGGGCTATGATTTTTCATGGTGTCAATGAACACCTTGGCTGGGCGCATACCGTTAATTTTCCGGATTTGTTGGACACCTATCAATTAGAAATTGATCCGGATAATCCCAATCGCTATCGAGTAGATGGGGAGTGGTTGGAATTAGAAGAAAGAATGATTTGGCTCAAAGTAAAACTCTGGGGATTCCTGACCCTACCAGTTCCTAAAAAAGTTTGGAAAAGCATCTATGGGCCAACCCTAGTAACCGATCAGGGAGCTTTTTCAATCCGATTGGGCGCATTGGATAGAATAGGCGCTCCGGAACAATGGTGGCGAATGAATAAGGCGAAGAACTTTGCTGAATGGCAGACAGCGATGGAACGCCTTGAATTAACAAGTTTCAACACTGTGTATGCAGATAAATATGACACCATATTTTATGTCAGCAATGGATTACTCCCAAAGCGGAATTCCGATTTTGATTATGAAGAAACTGTGCCAGGAAATACGCAAGCAACCCGCTGGAAGGAATACCATGAATTTGAGGATTTACCTCAATACTTGAATCCCAGCTCCGGCTATCTTTTCAATACCAATCATAGCCCATTTACTGCTTCCGGCAGCCAAGACAATCTCTCTCCAAGCTCCTTTCCTAAAGAAATGAGTTTTTCCCTCAGAGAAAATAATCGGTCAGTTCGCTTTAGGGAACTAATGCCTGACAGGGGAATTATTTCTTGGGAGGATTTTGAGCGAATCAAATTCGATGATCAGCTTCCTGAAGAATTAGCTTTCCGAACCAATATGGACAGTTTGTTTCTTTTGGATCCCGAAAAATACCCAGAAATCAAGCCCCAGATTGAAGTTTTGCAAGCATGGGATAAAAGGGCTCCAATTGACTCAGAAGGAGCGGCTCTTTTTGCCTTCAGTTACTATTACTGGCGAGATAAATTCAACGAAACTGGAAGAACTTGGGAATCTACCTTGACAGAAGCTGAAGTAGTTGAAGGGCTATCGGCTGCAAAAACCCATTTTCAAACCCATTTCGGGAAGGAATTGGTTACCTTGGGAGAGTATCAAAAACTTGTAAGAGGCGAAAAAACTTTGCCTCTTTGGGGATTGGATGATGTCATTACGGCCATGCGCTCAGAACCTTGGGAAAATGGCATGCGAAAAGGTGCTCAGGGTGAATCCTACATTATGATGGTTCGATTCGGGGATGGACTTCCTATTATTGAAACCATCAATGTCTACGGTGCCAGCAATAGACCCGAAAGCCCTCATTATGCTGATCAAATGGAACGTTTTCTGAAACGGGATTTAAAGCCCATGAGTCTGGACAAAGAAACTGTTTTGAAAGAAGCTGTCAAGGTCTATCATCCCGGCGAGAATTAATCATTCACCTAAATAGTCTACGGAACCCTGTCTTCTTCGATCTACTTGAAGTTTAAGCACATCGGGACGCGAATAATGGCCTACCGGATCAAAATTCTGTCTTTCTTCCAAAACACGATTAAAATCTAAAGTTTCAATGATTAATCCTTCTTTCATTAAGACAGGCTCTACAATCCATTTTCCATCTGGTCCGGCGATACAACTTCCCCCATCTGCCAAAACGTCCGGACAGTTTTCCATTATATAATCTAAATGAGGGGTATTGACTGGAAAATCACTTTTCTGCATCGGACTACCAACAGAAATAACAAAAGAACGGCTTTCCTGAGCAATCATGCGCGTGATAAGTTCCGTATTTCTTACAGATCCCGGCCAGACCGCGATGTGAAGATCCTCTCCCAATCCATAGAGAGCAGTTCTCGCTAAAGGCATCCAATTTTCCCAACAGTTGAGTCCCCCCACAGTAAATTGCTTCAGCGGGTGGACTTGAAGGCCATTTCCGTCTCCGGGAGACCAAGTAAGCCGCTCGTCATAGGTCGGTTGAAGCTTTCGATGCACAGATTTGATTTCCCCCAAAGAATCAATGTAAACCAAAGAGCAATAAAGACTATGTCCTCCTCTATCTTGCGGACGTTCAATAATCCCTAAATAAATGGCAATCCGTAGGTTTTTTGCCATATCTTGAATGTCTCGCAAATCTCCTTTTTCGATTTGAACAGCATTTCGAATGTAGTGTGCATGGATTTCTTTTTGGACTCGATTATCCCAAGCTGAAGCATGAGTAATTGAGGTCCACCATGGATAGCCAGGCACCAAGCCTTCCCCAAAAACGATAAGTTCACAATTTTGATCGGCAGCTTCCTGAATTGAATTTTTTACTTTTTGAAGGGTGGCGATTTTATCTAACCAAACCGGAGCGATTTGAGCAAGGGCAACTTTGAGGTGATTTTCCATGTCCGAAGAAAGTGATTTTCAAACCAAATTTCCAAAAAAAAACGGCCTCATTTGAAGCCGCCTTTTATCTATTCACTAAACCAACTTTTTTCTTTTAACTGTTTACAATTTCAGGTTCTACATCCACGAGAGCCACAGCACCATGAATAGCTGTTTCATCCAATTCAGAAAGTAAAATTTTCACATGCTCCAAAACAGTTGGATATGCGAAGCTTGATAAAGACTTTTTCAGAGAAGCTTCGAATAGAGGGTAAGTTTTCCGAATAGAGCCTCCCAACACAATTGCATCCGGAGCCAATGCATACAGGATATGCTTGATCAATTCTCCCAAATGCCTGCCATATTCTTCAAAGGCCTTCAAAGCTTCTGGGTCTCCAGCCTTCGCTCTTTTTGCCAGAAGTTTGGGTTTAGAGTCATGATAATGATGAAAAAATTTCCCACTGCAATAATGCTCGAAATTATAGTCAAGGTAAGGCGCACTGCACCATTCTCCGGCAGCTGAACTTACTCCAGAATATAAATGACCATTAATCACAATTCCTGCTCCTACACCGGTTCCCAGCGTTATTCCAACAAGGTTTTTGAAAGATTTTCCAACACCGAATTTATGAACGCCGATGGCAAAACAGTTGGCGTCATTGTTAATGAAGACCGGTTTTGAGAAGCGATTTTCCAGAAACTTTGCCAATTCCACATGCTGAAAAGCAGGAATATTGGCCAAACCCAAGACTTCTCCCTTCTCTACATCTACCAGTCCAGGTATTCCTATTCCTATCCCGGTAATATCATACCCCATGTAGGACTCTATAAATAATGCAATAGTCTCCAAAATGAATTCCTTGGATTCTTTTGCCGGAGTAGGAATGGATCTAACATCCTCAAGATGGTCCTTTACCAGGACTCCTCCTTTGATTCCTGTACCTCCAATATCAAGTCCCAGAATGGCTTTTTCCATGTGCTGAGGTTTTTGGTCGTCTTTAGGTTTAAGGTTTGGTTTGGAAAAACTAATTTGTTTCCTGTTAAATTAAATCATTCCCTCGATGGACTTCTCCAGCTCTCTAGCAGTAGCCAAAAACTCCTCCACATTCATATCACGGAAGAAAATCAATCCGTGACTTGCTCGAACTTTTGCTCGCTCATGTAGGTAGAAGTAATTTTTACCCAAAAGAAGCTGAATGTCATTAAGCTGACTTACCCAAATCCGCTTGGCTACGGTACTAAATTTACCATTATGCGAATAGCTTGGGAAGGAAGCATTCACTTGACTGAGGTAGCAGTTTGCAAAGGAATCCTCCATGACAGACATATCTCCCAGAGAAACCGGAACGATTACATTGGCTTCATGCGGTTCGAATTTAAACCAAACATTTCGATAGCCAATAATTCGTAGATCACTGATATCCTTCTCTTCACCCCATTTCTTCACCGCAGCGGCAGTTGCTTGCAATACCTTGTAATGAGTGTCTGGTCCAGAACCTTCCGGATCAAGGGTCAAGCTAATCTTTGTAGGGTTAACTTTTCGGAATAATTCCACAATCGGTTCTACATCCCTTGTTTTATCAGGCTGCTCTGTGAAAATATCTCCAGTGTAAAATCCAAGCCGTAAATGGTGTACATTTTTGACCTGAACTCCAAAATGAGCCCATACCAATTCTTCTTCAAACTCACGGATCATACCCTTCAGCTTCTGGATTTTTGAAGGGTTTTTCTCTCCATCATAGCTCTTGCGAAGAATGCTAATGACATCATTAATTGTTTCGCGAAGCTGGGTTTTATTCTTAATTCCATAAATGGTTACCAAGGCCCGAACCACCCTATGGCAAAGTCCACGCTTTCGAGCAGCTTCGTTTTCCGAGGCAACATTGGTTAAATAATGATAGACGTCTTTATCGGTCTTCAAACTGTACCCAACCTCAAAAAAATCTTCATAATTTACCATTTGGATCTTATTTTCATCCAGCAATTTTTTGGTATGCTGGAGCGTTTCGATCACAAAAGAGTTGGTCACAGCCGTGAACCCTGAAGTCAAAACAGAAAAGTGTGCTTCATTGCTTGGTTCGTGAAGCTGATTTGTAATGTGAGGAAGAATTCCCAGAGAAATATCATCATGGTGAGGTCCTGTATGCAATAGTCGCTGATTCTTTTCTTGTTCTAATCCGCGAGCTAATTTTTCCTCCACACTCTTCATCACTTGTCCAACTGTTTCTTCTGACAAGTCAGGGATCAACTTACAGTATTTATCCGCTTTAAGATCACTCAGTTTCAAGCGATGACCGTATTTATTCAATCTTTTACAAAGCTCAATGACTGCCCGTTCAGTCTTTTCAAAAGTCCACTCACCCTTTTGATAATATGCATCAACTGAATCAGTCAATTTAACAGCAGCTCCCTTAGTCAAATAGAAACGACCATTCTTGAGTTTTTGTAAAACGGTAGCAGGAAAGACATTATTCAGTTTGGTTTCCAAAGAGTCTTTGACAATTCCCGCCTTTGCCTCACCTGCAGCAATAATTATCGCAACTGCCTCCGGATTGTACACGATGGTATCTAAGCCAATCGTAATCACCAAGCGATTAGCAGAAACCTCAATACCACCCAAATCTCCAGCCGCGACGGCTTGTGTTTCAAAATTGGTCTCAGTCAGGCGAGTTACTGAATAAATATGAGAACCTCGGGTGTTGAAAGCGATATGACCGTCGGGCCCTATTCCCCCCAAGAAAAAGCCTATACCTCCTAAATCCCGAATTTTTTTCTCGTAATCAGCACACCATTGATCAATCATGTAAATAGATTGCTGCTGGAGCTTCTCCAGATCTGTTTCAGGATCGCGGAATCGTAGAGACAAGTCCACTTTCAGATCCGGAAAAATTTCACTGTAATGCTTTCCTTGTGCAAGAGGGATCTCATCAGAGTTGATCAGGATTGCTTTTTCTTTGGAAAGACCGAATCCTTGGATATAAAACTTATTAACGTAATCGTAAAAGCTATTGTGTTGTGTAGATGCGATAGGGTAAAACTCGTCAATCTGCACAAAAGTCAAATCCTTGAGAACCGGCTTTTTGGTAGCTCCCAAGCCGTATTTTTCCCGGATTTCTTTTCCCTTTTTACTTTCCCAATTATCTAATAAATATTGGGTCCACTTAATGAAAAATTCAGGCGTTTTACCCGTTGGTAAACTAATTACTCCTTGGGGATTTTCCGCAGCCCATTCCAGGAATCGACAAGCAGTCAATAGCCCCAGCTTTGGGAAATTATCAACCGTGAGGTAAGGAATCAAAGTAGAAATCTTTTCGACTCCGGATTCTTCGAGAAAATGTTTCTCAACTTCTGATAGCGGATAGTTGCTGAGCATGGTCTTTATGCAGGTTTGCGTTAAGAAGGTTTATTGTATTACTCTCAATTTTTAATTTCCAAAGAAAAACCAAAGTGCAATCGATTGATTCCAAAATAAATTTTTCCTTTCGAATTTCTGTGAAATTTTATTAGGAAATCAACCGTATTTACCTCAGTTTAATAATTCAAACAAATTTAAAAAACTTTATTTAATAAAAAATGACTTTTATAAATTTTTTATAAAAGTATTCGAAATCAATGAAATTTATAGACTCTTGGTAAAGGAAATTCGCATCCTTGCCTGAAAATCCCGGATAACTTTAAAAATCTCAATCAAGGTCACATTTTGAACTTTTGTAAGCTTTTCCATTCTAACCCA
>JABXHZ010000121.1 GCA_013373335.1 Cyclobacteriaceae bacterium
ACGATTTTATACTTTATCCCCTACTACCTGAATGGGATGGCAGAGAATTGGGAAATGATCGTGTTTATAGTGGGTGTGATTTTATTGGCCATAGAATTATTTGTAGTTCCAGGTTTCGGAGTATTTGGGATTCTAGGAATCATCGGAATTTTCACAGGCTTAGTATTGGGAATGCTCCCCAATCAAAACTTTGATTTTCAATTTGTACCAGCAGAACAACTCTTCACTGCTTTATTGACCGTAATCCTAGCAGCCATTACTGCAGTAGGACTTATTTTCTGGCTTACTCCAAAAGTAAATTCTTGGAAAGCATTCAATACCATTACTTTAGCCACTACTCAGGATAGGCAGGAAGGTTATACCTCTACCTTTTATCCTGAATCTTTAAAAGGTAAAACC
Source organism: Cyclobacteriaceae bacterium (assembly GCA_013373335.1). GTDB lineage: Bacteria > Bacteroidota > Bacteroidia > Cytophagales > Cyclobacteriaceae > Algoriphagus. Next base: position 400 of record JABXHZ010000121.1, read on the forward strand.
GGTATCGTTCACTCCCGACTCCGTCCAAGTGGTCGAATTGAAATTGATGGGGAAATCTTCGATGCCTATTCCCGTGGTGAATTTATTGACCAAGGGGAAAAAATAGTCGTCATCTCTACAGAAGGCACTTCTTTGAAAGTAAAAAAACACGAAGGCTAAACGTTTGCTTTTTGCTAAGTTTGGGCCATGAATCCCTTTCAAAGCATATACGAAGCCGTAGGTGACGAAAAAATCCAAGACTTAGTCCATCACTTCTACCAGGGAGTTGCTCAAAATCAAGAGCTTCGAAAACTCTATCCCAAAGAGGATTTAGGTCCTGCAGAAAGGCGTTTGTATTTATTTTTGCTGCAGGTTTTTGGAGGACCTCAGACTTATTCGGAAGAACGGGGACACCCCCGACTTCGATTACGGCATATGCAATGGAAAATTGACTCTCAGCTTCGAAATCACTGGCTAAACACCATGTTCGAAGCCATGGACAAGGTGGAGTTGGATCAAGAAGTTCGGGAAATGATGATGGGATATTTTATCAAAGTTGCCAATCACATGATCAATCATGCGTGATCTTTTAAGAAGGATTTACACCATTTATGCTGGACTACTATTCGTAGTCAGTTTTTTGATCATCTTCCCCTTTTTCCTAATCTGCATTTGGATACCAGGTTGGAAACCATTTGGAAGAAAAATCAACCAGTATTGGGCGAAAGTCTATTTCACTCTGATCTTCAAACCAATACATCTGGAAATCCGATGTAAACTGGAGAAGAATCAACCCTATATATTTGCAGCAAATCACTTTTCCTACCTAGACATACCCATGATGGGATTTATCCCCGGAGATGTACAATTTATCGGAAAGGCTTCGATTCGAAAGGCTCCGCTTTTTGGCTACTATTTCAAAAAACTTCACATCGCAGTCGACCGAGCCAGAGTGAAAAGCAGGGCGGAAACCATGCGCCGGGCTGGACTTGCCATAGACGAAGGGAGCGGCATTGTGATTTTCCCGGAAGGAGGAATCTACACACACCATCCCCCTTCCATGGTACATTTCAAGAATGGAGCATTTCGATTGGCATTGGAGAAACAAATCCCCATTATCCCTGCCACATTATCATATAATCATCTAATTTTACCCGACGACGGTCGTTTGCTTTTGGATTTCCACGCCGCAAAAATGGTCCTTCATGAGGCCATTATTCCCACGGAAAATTCCAGTGAAGAAGATTTAAAGAACGCTTGTTTTGCTGTAATCCAAAAGCAATTATATGAGGATAATTCCGTTAGAATGTCATTAGAAAATGAAAATCGATAAAGACACCATTAAGAAGATCGCCCACTTGGCCAGACTGGAATTTGATGAAAGCAGCGCTGAGAAAATGTCTCGGGACATGAGCCAGATTTTGGATTGGGTAGAGAAATTGAATGAAGTGGATACGGAAAATGTAGAACCGCTGACTACCATGTCCTCAGAAGTAAATGATATGCGGGAAGATCGGGTAGGAAATCATTTGGATCATGAAGCAGGACTAAAAAATGCTCCCAAACGCGATTCCGATTATTTCCGAGTTCCAAAGGTTTTAGAATAATGCAAAAAGCAAAATCCCCATTTTTGGGCTATTTTCCTGCTCTCCTATTCATTTTATTGGGAGGGCTTTTTTCATACTACTACCTCCTATTCGACCCGGTAGCCTATAGAGTTCTCCTGCCTGGATATTTTTTAGATAGACTGCCCATTGCCTTTGATTGGGCAGGAATAGGGCCGCTTTCTTTTCCCATCCTAATCGACAATTTCCTAGTTTTTCAGGAGTTCCAATCATTCGCTCCACGAATTCCTATTTTTGAAAATCAGGTTTTTGGAATTTTGGCAGGGCTGACCATTTCTTTTTTCCTAGCCTTAATATCATCATTCAAAAAATGGCACTTTTTGGTGGCAGGAATAGCTTGGATTGTTCTTTTGGTGTTTAGCAATTTGAACGGATTGAATATCCAAGGAGTCAACAGCAATTATCCATTTATCATTACTATCCTAGGGACACTAGCTGGTCCAGTTTTTTTCCACTTGGAGGGCAAAAACAGGTCTTTTTCCCTCCGTTGGATCATTATCCTCGCTCTCCTAACTGGAACAATTAGCATTCTAATTTCAGCTAGTCCCATCCCAAATCCAGAAATTTTTATTTCAGAACATTCCTTCATTTTAGTATTCGGACTGAGTATTGCCTGGATTTTTTGGAATGGACATGCAATCCTTTCAGGAACTTATATCCTTTTGACCCGGGCCAATAAAAACCTAGGGCTTCGTGTTTCGATTCAGTTTCTGGTTTTGGGATTACTCTATTTATTGCTGCTATTCAATATGCTATTGGATTTGACAGGTCTGCCCATTTCCTGGATTCCGACCTTCCATCCTTTGATATTGGTAGTGCCGGTTGGCATTATGGGCTGGCTGGTTTTAAGAGTGAAAACAAAAAATGAGACCAGTTCAAGCTTCAATCGCTTTACTTTAGACTCTCTCCACCTTTTGGGTTTTGGGATTACCCTTTGGGTAATTTGGAAATTGAAGCTAGCAGGAAATCAACCGGCGGAAGAACTATTAAAGCACCTTTTCACCTATTCACAAATTGGCTTCTCGGCCTTCTTTATAATCTATGTTTTTTCCAATTTCCTACCGCTGATGGATAGTGGAAAAGACGTGGAACGAGTTCTATTTAAGCCTTATTCCCTTCCTTATTACCACCTACGTTTGGGTGGTTTGATTGCCATTCTAGTCTTAACCACTTATACCGATGGAATTATTGGCGTTCAGGTAAATGCGCTTAGCAACCAGGTTCTTGGGGACTATTTCTATGAAACCGATCAGAAATTGGAAGCGAGTATTCTATACGAAAACGCCTGGTTTCGGTATCGGAATAACCCCAAAGCCAAAAATGCTTTAGCTCATTTGCTAATCCAACTCAAGCAACCATCTCTAGCAAAAAGTCATTTGGAGCAAAGTTTCTCAGAGGCTCCCCAAGAAGATAATATCATTCTTCTTGCTGATCGCTACCATCAAGAGCAAAAAGTCTTTCAGGCTATTTCTACTTTGGAACAAGGACTTTCCTTTTTTCCTAAAAGTGAGGCAATCAGAAATAACTTAGCCCTACTTTACATCAAATCCAATCGAGCTGAGGAAGCTCTAAAATTATTGGAAGAAGCTCCATCTTCTCAAAGAATAAGCAAGAGCAACCTTTTGGCAAGCCAATTGAAATCAGGGCAATTAGATAGAGAAGAAGAGCAACCAAAAGATTTGCCCGGTTTTATCAACGAACTGGCCCATCAGCATGCCCTCGGTAATTTCCCTCCCCAAAAACTCATTGAATCTACAAATTCAGCTATTGAGAAAAATAAAACACCATTATTGACACAGGCAGCTCTTCGCAACCTATTCTCGGTTTTAAACCAACCCAATCCAGAAGAAGATTTGGCTCTTTTGGATTCTCTTTGGCAGGAAGAAGAGATGAATCCTTATATCATGTCTCTTCAGGAAACAGCCGTTATTCGAAGCCTTTCAGCAGGAAGAGTTGGGGATGCAATCAAAAACCTAAATGGCTTAGCCTTTCGAAACCCAGGTGACGCGGGATATTTTCTTCACCTTTCTGCTTCTATTTTAGCGCAACAATTGGATTTCAAAAAAGCCAGTATGGAGCTTTTGGCTGCGCGCGAGAAAGGATTTCAAGCATTCAAAAATTACCACTGGGAAATATTGATTCTGGGTGGATTTGAGCTGGAAGCAGAAGAAATTCGGTTGGCCTATGGCTTGGAATTTCCAGTTTGGTTTCAGGATACAGATTCACAGGAACGGATTTATCTCCAACTAGTGGAA
>JABXHZ010000085.1 GCA_013373335.1 Cyclobacteriaceae bacterium
GAAGCAAAATATTTCCCAAAGCCTGAGTGAGGATTTACTCGAAAGCCTTCCCAAGGATCCCTTGGATTTCCGGACGGCTCTTGCTCGGATTATTCCAGAAAACTTAGCGATTCAAGTTCAATCAAATTTATTGGAAGACAGGCTAGTTCCTTTTCCCAATTCCCAACTTTCATTGGATCGCCAACAGTTTTCAGAAGGAAAAATCAGCTTAAAAACCTATGCTGTTTTGGGGCAGTTTGTCCAAAAGGGTAGTTTCCTGTTTTCTGACTACGAGAAACTCTTAAATCGATATCCAAGCGCTTCCTTGGATGCTTTGTTTCAGGACTTATTTTCTTCAGATAAGCGGGTCAATGATATCCGCGAAGAAAATCTTCTGCCTGTGTTTCCATTGGATGCTTCTCAGGAATTGGCTTTAGCGAAAGTTCGGCAAGGTAAAAGTTTGGTGATTCAAGGTCCCCCGGGAACAGGAAAATCTCAATTGATAGCCAATCTTGTTTCGGATTATATAGCAAGAGGGAAAAAGGTTTTAGTCGTTTCTCAGAAACGAGCTGCCTTGGACGTAGTATATGAACGTTTAGAGAAGAAGGGTTTTGGTCCTTTTCTGGCTTTGGTTCATGATTTTCGGGCTGATCAAAAGGCTCTATTTGAAAAGATTAAGTTTCAGATTGATTCCATTGAGGAATATCAGAATCAAAACAGAGGTATCGATGCCATTCAATTAGAACGCGAACTTTCTCTTCTTTCCAAGACTATATCAAGACTATCAGGTAAGTTAGAGGATTTGAGAAAAGCGTTTTTCAGTGAAGAGGAAGCAGGTCTCCCTGTCAAAGCATTGTACTTAGATGCTAATATCAACGATTTGCATTTTTCTCATCAGAGCTTTTCTCAAATAAAGTGGGAACAAGCGAAACGATTTGAGCATGATTTTCGGCTTTTTGATCAATATCGAGAGAAGTTTCAAAATGGTTTTTGGGAAAAAAGAAGATCATTCTCCCAAGTTGAACCTTCAGATTTTTCCTTAATCAAAGATACTCTTCTACAGCTGGAACAGTTTCGAAAGAGAATCCCCGAGGGTTTTAGCGGAAATCCTATGGTTAAACTAATCGAAGCGCATTGGTCAGGAAATGACTTTGTGAAGTTGCTCCAAGACCTTTTTGTTTCCTTCCAGGATTTACCTGAGCCAGAAAATTCTTTTGACTTAATTTTTGATACCAAACAAAAGGAAGGACTTAGACAAATACATTCTTCCCTTCAAAAAGCGAAAGCCGAATCAGAATCTTGGGTTTTTTCCTTTTCAAATAATTTAGAATTACTCCAAGAGGAATTAAGTAAAGCATTGCCACTAAGCCAATCCCTTTTGGGAAGGTTGAAAATTCACTTTTCTAAGGGGCAATTTCCGCTACTTGTCGAAATCCTGAGGAGGGAATCAAAAGGATTCCAAACTTTAATATTGGAAAAAATTCAAGCCGAATGCCGATCCAAATTGGAGGTCCAGAAATTATTTCAAAAACTTCCTGAAAGTAAGTATTTCCAGTTTAGCGGCGATTGGTCAAAGGATTTGGAGCGATTGGATGCATTGTTGAATTGGACGGAAACCTGGGAAAATGTAGAAGTGATTCATAAATGGGCGGAATGGTCCGGCATGCCTTTTTTAGAACTTTCTGCCAACCTCTCTTCTCTACAAAAACTGAATCAGGATATTCAATTAGAGATTGTTTCTTGGAAAAATTGGCTGGTTTTAGAACAGGTTCAGCAATTAGTTTCAAAGGGTTTGATCTCGGTTTTTTCAGAAAACCCACTCAATTGGCCTAATGTATTTTCGGAATTGAAGGCCTTTGATCAATTTTTGGAAAATTGGAACTTCAAAGAATTAGGTACTCAACTTTCAATTGATTTTTCAGAAGAAAGCCTAGAGGGAAGAATTCAAATCTTTTGGAATAGTTGGCGCCTAGCCTGGATCGGATTGTTGGAAGAAAAATATCCGAATTTGGCTCAAATGGGTTCTTTGACTTTAGTTCAAGAGATGCGGGAGTTAAAAGATAGCCTTCTTGAAAAACGGAAAAATTCTCAGCATTTGGCTTTGTTGAAGGTGCGGGAACAAGTTTGTGAGCACTTGGAGTATAATCGGCTTGGAAATCGTTTGACCTATAGGGAATTGCATCATCAGGTGTCCAAAAAGCGTCAGCGCTGGTCAGTCCGAAAATTAATTGAAGAATTGGAAGATGAGGTTTTTAGAGTTATTCCCTGTTGGTTAGGTAGTCCAGAGACGATTTCAACCGTGTTTCCTGACAACCAAGTTGTGGATTTGGTGATTTTCGACGAGGCTTCTCAATGCCAGGTTGAGAGAGGACTTCCAGCAATGCTGAGAGGGAAGCAAGTGGTGATAGCTGGTGATTCCAAACAGCTCCGTCCATCGGATTTTTATCAAGTTAAGTGGGAGAGTGAAGAAGAAGGAATGGAATATGAAGCGGAGTCCCTATTGGAACTAACTGCTCATTTCTTTGAAAATCTTCAATTGAGAGGCCATTACCGATCAGCTGATCCAGGTTTGATTTATTTTTCTAATTCACACTTCTATGGAAAACGCTTGGAAACCTTGCCGGATTATAAAACGATCAAGGCCGGGAAAAACCCATTTACCTGGGCTAAAGTCGAAGGAATTTGGGAAAATCAAGTTAATCGACTAGAGGCTGAAACCGTCGTAGAAAGAGTAAAAAATGTTCAGAAAGAATCGCCTCTAGATACAATTGGGATAGTGACGGGGAATTACTTTCAAATGGAGTTGATTCGAGAAATGCTCTGGGAAGCTGGCATTCAAAATTCAGCTATCAAAGTCAGGAACATTGAAAATGTACAGGGGGATGAATTTGACCAAGTGATTTTGTCCTTGGGTTATGCCCCGAATCGGGAAGGGAAACTGCTTACTAATTTTGGACTACTTGGAAAAACAGGAGCCGAAAATCGCTTAAATGTAGCCATTACCCGTTCCAAAAAAATGCTCCATGTGATCAGTTCGATCGAACCTGAAGATTTCAGACCCAGTCAATTAAAAAATTCAGGTTTACGTTTGTTGCAGGAATTTTTGCTGTGGGTAAAAACTCAAAGTTCTCAATATCATATTTCCGTTCCTGAAATTTCGCCTAAAGGTTTTGAAATTGATTGGAGTCTAAAGAGTAGGTTAGAAAAAGAAAACTCTCACTATTCCCGTAGCATTCCCTCTGCAGTTATGGATTTGATTTGGACCGATGAGAAGGGAAATGAAAAGGCTATTTTGACGGATGATCAGCGATTTTTTAATGCTCCTACTGCCAAAGCTGCCATGGCTTATCATCCTATTTTATTGGAAGAAAAAGGTTGGAAATGGGAATGGAAATGGAGTAGGCGGTTTTAATAGGAGTTTTGATTTACATATAACCAACCAGTTTATATACTACAATCCCAATCCATTCTTTAAATAGTTTGGTCCAATATTCCAATGAAAAAGGATCTGGAAAAAATAAGGAAGGAATGTCGTATTTAACGTCATGGGAATAATAATCCACCGGGAATGTTTCGGTTGTCAATCCCACTTTATCAAAACATCCCTTTGCGCGGTACATATGAAAAGCGGAAGTGATTAGTAGAAATTGCTGCTTGGTATTGATACCGTTTTTCTCCAAAAATGCCTTGGTAAACTGGGCGTTTTGAGCGGTGTTTTTCGCCTCATCTTCAATAAGAATATCGGATTCAGGCATTCCTGTCATCATCAGAAATCGTTTCAGTAATTCTGCTTCTGTTTGTGGATTGACTGGATTAAGCCCTTGTCCTCCAGTTATTAGGATTTTTTTGATTTTGCCCATTCGGTAGAGTTGAAGAGCATGAGTTATTCGGTCTGCCCCTTTGTTAAAAAACGTGCGGTCATAAGCAGTTTTACTCATATTGGTCACTCCGGTAAGAACAATACCGACCTCGTGAGTTTCGATTTCTTCAAATGACTTAAAATCCGGTTCCCAAGCCAATAAAGCTAGATTAGAAAGGAAAGGATTAGTGAAAAAGAGCAAAAGCGCGATTCCTGCCCAAAGCAACTTTTTACCCCGTTTTCTTCGGATAAATACCGCCCCGCTGACAATTAGAATCAACACAATGGTCAGTGGCATTGCCAAAAAACTTAGGAACTGGGAAAGGTAGAAGAACATGAAGAATTAGGTTTGGCAAATTCAATTTTTAATCATTGAGCGATTAAATATAATAATGCGAAATAATTACTTCTTTTTTATTTCTATTCACTCCGTTTCTTTATTCTAGTCAGAAGGCTATTTTTATCCCATGCTTTCAAACCAGCCGAATCTTGTCCCTTTTTTGGAAAAACTCGCTTCTCAATTGGAAGGTAGTTTGCAGTTTGACCGACTTACCAGGACTCTTTACGCCACAGATGCTTCTGTCTATCGGGAGATGCCTCTAGCTGTAGCTTTTCCCAAATCCGAGTCGGATATCCAAAAGCTGATTCAATTTGCCACTGAGTACGGCACTTCCCTGATTCCCCGAACTGCTGGTACATCTCTTGCAGGACAGTGTGTAGGCAATGGCATCGTGGTGGATGTCTCTAAGCATTTCACCCAAATTTTAGAATTCAATCAAGAAGAGCGCTGGGTTCGAGTACAGCCAGGGGTTGTGAGGGATGAACTTAATCGCTTTCTGAAGCCATATGGTCTCTTTTTCAGCCCGATCACTTCCACTGCCAACCGGGCAATGATCGGAGGAATGGTCGGGAATAATTCCTCAGGGACGACTTCCATTGTCTACGGCGTGACTAGGGACAAGGTGATTTCACTCAACACTATTCTTAGTGATGGGAATAAGGTCGTTTTTGGAGAGATTTCCCAAGATGATTTTGACCGAAAGTGTGGTCAAAAAGATCTGGAAGGGCAGCTTTATAGGCAAATTTTTGACGAACTCAACAATCCTGAAATCCGGGAAGAAATTCATGCCCAATTTCCTAAAAAGTCCATCCATC
>JABXHZ010000406.1 GCA_013373335.1 Cyclobacteriaceae bacterium
CACAGGGTGTTACTACCGCCAGTATCCAAGGCGTGGTTACCGATGCTTCCGGTGAATCACTTCCTGGTGCTAACATTGTAGCAACCCACGAGCCATCAGGTACCCGTTATGGGGCAGTGAGTAACTTGGAAGGTCGATTCGTTCTTCCAAACATGCGTGTTGGAGGTCCTTACTCCGTTCGAATTTCTTTTGTGGGTTTTGAGGATAGAACCTTTGAAGGAATCGTTCTTGGTTTGGGTCAAACCTACACTTTGAATGCAGCACTCTCCGATGGATTGGAGTTGGAAGCAATCGAAATTATTGCCAGTCAGGATGCTATCATGAATGCAGACAAGACTGGAGCAGCATTGAACTTGTCTACTGACAAAATCAACGCACTTCCTACTATCAACCGAAATATCAACGACTTTACGCGCTTGACTCCTCAGTCCAACGGAACTTCTTTCGCTGGTACTTCTAGCCGTTTCAACAACTACACCATCGACGGTAACATTTACAACAACAACTTCGGTCTTGGTTCAGGACAATTTGCTGGTTCTAACCCAATCTCTTTGGACGCGATCGAAGAAGTTCAAGTAAACTTGGCACCTTACGATGTTCGTTTGGCTGGTTTTACCGGTGCTTCCGTTAACGCGATTACCAAGTCTGGTACGAATGAATTCTCTGGTTCTGCTTACTACTACCTTAGAAACGATCAAATGATCGGTGACAAGGTTGGTGATACTAGATTACCAGTTGATGATTCTAAAAATGAGATTGTTGGGTTCCGATTAGGAGGTCCAATTATCAAAAATAAATTGTTCTTCTTCGTTTCCTATGAAACAGAAACAGAGGCAGTTCCTAGTTATACAAAAGTTGCTGCAAGACCAGGCCTTGAGCCTGATGGATTGACTGTTTCTAGAGTTCCTGCATCTAATCTAGATTTTATTAGAACTCAATTAAGATCTTTGTACGACTACGAAACAGGGCCTTACGAAAACTATCCATTTGCTTCTGAGCAAGAGCGTTTTAATGCTCGTTTGGACTTCAATATCAACGATAATCACAAGTTGTCTGTTCGTTACAACAACTACACGGCTTTCACGGATGTCCGAACCAATGGAAACTCAATCCGATTCATCTCTACTCGATACAGAAATACAAATAGAACTGGAATCGAGGCAATGAACTTCCGTAATACCAACTATACCAACGACAGAAATGTACAGTCTTGGGTAGCGGAATTGAACTCAAGAATCGGTACTAATATGTCTAACCAATTCAATATTGGTTATACCTCAATTACTGACCCTAAGCGTGGTATTCCAGGTGGTCAGGCCTTCCCATTCATTGAAATTTTGGAGCCAGATGCATCCGGCAACTTGCTTTATTACACCTCCGTTGGTAACGAATTGTTTACAGTAGGTAACTTGTTGGAAAACAATATCTTCAATGTAACCAACAACTTCTCATTGTATGAAGGAAATCATACCTACACTTTCGGGGCGAACTTTGAATACATGACGTTTGATAATGCATTTAACCCTGTGTTCAATGGTTTCTACCGATTCAACAGCTATGATGCATTTGTAGAATCAGTAATCAATAGAACTCCTGGTGCTTATCCAGATGCGTTTGCAAAAAGCTTTGCTTTAGATGGATCTACGACTCCTCCTACCGATCAGACTCGATTCGGTCAGTTTGGTCTTTATGTGCAGGATGAATATCAGGTAACATCCAAATTGAAAGTGACTGGTGGTCTTCGTGTTGACTTCCCATTCTATCCAATCGATATTCCTCGAAACGAGTTGTTGGATAACTTGAACAAGACTTTCGAAACTCCTGATGGTACCATTACTCCTGATGTAAGCACTTTCCCTAAAGTAAATCCATTGTGGTCTCCACGTGTTGGTTTCAACTGGGATGCTAAAGGTGACAGAACCACCCAGGTACGAGGTGGAACAGGTATCTTCTCAGGTCGTATTCCGTTCGTATGGCTTTCTAACCAAGTTAACGGTTCAGGTGTAGTTCGAGGTGGACTTGGATATGAAGGTGATGAAGTAGCTGAGGCTTTCGGACCAAACTACGTGTTCAATCCAGACGTTACATTTGGAAATCCTGAAAATCCAGGACAGTCTCTTTCTAACGAATTGAACTTGACTGACAGAAACTTCAAGCTTCCTCAAGTATGGAGAACTAACTTGGCAATCGATCAGGTACTTCCTTTCGGAATCATCGGTACTGCAGAATTCATCTACTCTAGAGATGTTTCTACTCCAATTGCTTACAACCCAGTATTGAGAACTCCTGATGGTACACTTTCTGGTCCTGATCAAAGACCATATTGGAATGGTACAAACTACTCCAATGATTCAGATTTCAGAAACGTATTCTACTTGACCAATGCCAGCAGAAAAGCTGATTATTATTCCATCACTGCACAATTGCAGAAGGAATTCGAGAATGGCTTCTCTACAATGATTGCATACACTCGTTCAAGATCAAGAGATCTAGATGCAGCGGGAGGTTCTCAGGCAATTTCCTTGTGGCCAGCTACAGTTCAGTCCGACAGAAATAACCCTGAGTTAGGTTTTGCTGGATTTGATATTCCTAATCGATTGATTGGTACACTTTCCTACCAAACAGAGACTTCTACAATTACTCTATTCTATGAAGGTTCTGATGCAGGTAGATTCTCATATACCTATTCTGGTAACTTCGGAGATGCTTCAAACCGTTTGATGTACATTCCAAACTCTGCAAGTGAATTGAACTTTGAGCCTTTTTCTATAGGTGGAAGAACAATTACGGAAGCTGAGCAGGCTGCCCTATTGGATGCTTATATCGATCAAGATGAGTACTTGAGCGCAAATAGAGGTTCAGTAGCGGAGCGAAATGGTGCTTTGAGACCTTGGGTAAACCGATTTGATCTTCGATTCACGCAAGACTTGATCTTCACTAATGACAAGAAGAACAAGCTTCAGTTGTCGATCGATATTTTGAACATTGGTAACATGTTCAATTCTTCTTGGGGTATCCAGAAGTTCGCATTCCAAAACAATTTGTTGAGCTTAAGAAGAATAGAGAATGGTCAGCCAGTTTATAGATTGAATACTGTTCCTGGAACTTCTGAATTCCCAACTGAAACATTCAGAACCTCTACTTCTCTAGGGGATACTTGGAGAATGCAGGTAGGTATCCGATACATTTTCAATTAATCAGAACAAAAAATTAGGAAAAGCACACTCAAAAGAGTGTGCTTTTTTTATTTTTAGCTATCTGTAAATTTTAAAAAGTCTGATCATGAAGAAGTTTTATCTGTTACTGCTATTTGTTTTTTCAATTTCTGTTGTTGGATTCGGTCAGACGGATTCCTTGGTTTTTAAAAATAAAGATGTGATAGTAGGAGAGATTAAGAGCATGGATCGAGGAGTCATCACTATCGAAACGGATTACTCAGATAAAGACTTTAAAGCAAAATGGGAAGATCTGATTGGAATTATTTCAAAAACAAATTATCTCATCACGCTGACCGACGG
>JABXHZ010000334.1 GCA_013373335.1 Cyclobacteriaceae bacterium
GTTTAGGCATATCTTCCATTACCATTACTTCCCGAACAGCCCCCAGTAAATCCGTTTTCGTTTTTCTTAAATTCCTAATCTCATTTCGAAGATCGATTGCCGATTTTTCTTTAGAAATAAGATGTTCTAGCGCAATGGATTTTGATACTGATTTTTCTTCTAGTTCTCCCAATGAAGCCATTTCTACAGGAGATAATTCCCGATCAAAAAGCCTAAGCTCATCCATTCTTCCTCTGTAAATTCCAGGATCAAATGAAAAAAGCCTGTAACTCTTCCCAAGTCGAACAGGAGCCGTATCCAATTTGGCAGTGTATTCATGAATTGGGAGAATACTTCTAGTAAGCTTATCAGATAGAATGGCCAACTTTTGTCTTTCACCATTGATAAAAATGGAAATACCCGATGCTTTACCTGTTCCATCATAAGTAAACCCTACTTGAGACCAATCCCCAAAAAGCACTTTTTCTTGGGTTGTTACTTCGATAAAATCATCAGGAAGTCGATGAATTAAGCGAATACTCAGCTGATTGGTTGAATCAAGGAACATTTCCCATCCTCGGTAGAAGCTTAAGAAATTACCACTATTGCCAATGATATTTTGAATATGCTTTGTTTCGCCTTTTTTGGGATTAATCCACAGACTAACACTGAATGGATCATATAGGTCATAGAAGCCAGCTTTTTTTATACTGACATAATCGTAATCATCATCAAACGCAACTCCCTGCCCCACTTTACCTTTCACCAATTCCACCCCAAGAGTTGCCTCAGATTTTTTATTTTTATCCAAAATCAATACTTCTTCAAACTCCAACTTCTTCTTTTTCTTCTCTGCTTTTTTGATAGAATCTATTTTGGCTTTTTCTTTTGGCGATTTTTTCTTGTACTCTTCAGCTTCTTCCTCAGCAAATGGATTTTTCTCCTTTTGAGGTCGTTTTACCTTTTCGAAGGATTCAAAAGGAAAAGCACCAACCTCATTTTCAATCTTTTTTATTTCACCAATTTCAGCTACGTAATCTTTTATTTGAGAAACTTCAATCTTTTTTAATTCTTTGTCTTTCTGCAAAATCAATTGATCCAATGAGTCTAAAGTCCTTTTTTGGGAATCTTCAAATAGTAGAAGAGTAGGAGGTCGATTCAAATCTGTTGGTCCCAAGCCATATTCATCGATACTGTTGAAAAAAGCGGAAAGCTGGAAAAAATTCTTTTGGCTAATCGGATCAAATTTGTGATCATGACATTTTGCACAACCCATTGTCAAACCCAAAAAGGCGGTTCCAGTCGTAGCTGTTCTTTCTGCTACATATTCTACCCGATATTCTTCAGAAATCGATCCTGCAGAAGCCTCCATTGGGTTCAATCGATAAAATGCGGTAGCTAGCTTATCATTTGTTGTAGCATTTGGAAGTAAATCTCCAGCAACCTGCTTTGTTATAAATTCCCGGTGAGACATATTACTTTTGAAAGCCTCGATGACCCAATCTCGGTAAGGCCACATCTCTCTATACCCATCAAAGGAAACTCCATGGGAATCAGAATATCTAGCCACATCTAACCACTCCATTGTCAGACGCTCAGCATGTTCTTGAGATTCCAAAAGTCGGTCTACCACTTTTTCATATGCATTGGGAGATGAATCCTTTAAAAAATCATCTATTTCTTGGATTGTAGGAGGTAGCCCTGTCAAATCCATCGTCACCCTACGTAAAAGTCTTTCTTTATCGGCTATGGGATTGGGGGATAAATTCTGCTGTTCAAGTCCTTTTTGGATAAAAAAATCAATGGGGTTATTTCTTTTCCATTCTGTATCCACTTTAGGGATTTCAGGAGATTCAACCGGAATAAAGGACCAGTGATCCTTCCATTCCGCTCCTTGTTCCACCCACTTGGCAATGATCGCGATTTCTCGAGGACTAAGGGAAAGATTAGAAGTTGGAGGAGGCATGATTGTTTCCGGATTCGAACTGATCATCCGATGAAACACCTCACTTGAGTTCAGTTTACCTTTTACAAATGCCCTTTTACCCGAAGCTAATTTCTGAAAAGCCTCCGCCTCAATATCTAACCTTAGCCCAGCTTTTCTTGACCCTTCATCCGGCCCGTGACAGGCATAGCATCGGTCTGCCAAGATCGGTTTCACATGGAAATTGTAATCGATTCGATCAGGCAAATCCGAATAAGCTACTTCAACTTCATCGGGCAAAGAGGGTTGACATCCAAAGGTAAATTGAAGGAAAAGCAGTAAAATAGTGGATATCCAAGCTACAGGCCGATAAAATTGTTTATAGTTAAGTTTCATAAAAAAATATTTATACTAAATATAGGGATTTATCTATAAAGCACTGATTTTTAGAGAAATACTTTCCTTGAAAAAATACAATTTTTTATCCGTCCAAATCCCCAAAAAATAAAAATCCAGACTTGAGAAAGTCTGGATTTCAGCTAATAGAATAAACTTAAATTCTTATCTAGAAGCAAATTCCTCCACAGCCTTCCAAACACGGAAAATGTTTTTGTAGCAAATTTTTTCAATATCCTCACGGGAATACCCTCTCTTGAGAAGCTCAGCGATTAGATTAGGGTACATGGAAACATCCTTTAATCCTGTCGGCAGGGAATCCCCCACGCCATCGAAATCCGAACCAAGGCCAACATGATCAATCCCAACCAAACTAACCACATGGTCAATATGATCAACCACTCTTTCTACAGTTGGGAATGGATTATTGGCAGCGGCGTATTCACTGATATAAGCTTGGGCAGCAGAATCTCGTCGACTGAGATTATTTTCTGCAAGCCAATTCACAATATGTTCCCGGACTTTTGCCTGACCTGAAGCATAGGTGGAATCTATAAAACTCCCCCCGAAATTGATCATCATCACTCCTCCGTTTTCAGCCATGGCTTTGATTAATTCATCGCTCATATTGCGCTCAAATCCAGGTGTAAATTTTCTAGCTGAAGAATGAGATGCAATTACCGGAACTTGCGTAATCGATAAAGCATCCAGAAAAGTCTCATCCGATACATGACTCAGGTCGACCATAATACCTACTCGGTTCATTTCCTTGACCACCTGTTCCCCATATTCACTTAATCCACCATATGGACGCAAAGAATCATAGCTACTATCTCCGATTAAATTGGCTTTCCCATGAGTAAGCGTGATATATCTTATTCCCCGCTGATGAAAATATTCTACATTCTTGATATCATCCTCCAATCCGGCTCCATTTTCCATCCCCATTGGAAGTGAAATTAGACCCTTTTTGAAATTTTCTTCAATATCTGCAGGACCATAAGCCATGGCAAACTTGTCAGGAAATGTTTGGGCAAGACGCTCTGTCATCAGAATGAGTGAATCAGCAAGTGCTTTTGATGCACCAGGAATCTGCTGATTTCCTGCAGGAATGTAAATGGACATAAACGGAGCATCCAAGCCTCCCTCTTTTGACCTTGGATAATCAAAATTACCATCAGGAGTACGTACGGAGACATCCAAAATTTCTCGTTGAAGGGTAAATCCCCCCACCTTCATTCGATAGGGAAGATCCACATGGCCATCGACCATGATGGTGGAATGAGCGATTTCTTTTGCAGCTTCTAAGCGATCTTCATCAGACATCTTGGTATAATCTACCGCCTCCTCTTTAGGCTGGCAGGCAAAGACAATAAGAAGTACCCCTATGGAGAAAATGTATTTTTTCATTTCTTAATAATTTGATTTGGAAGATAAATCCTTTCAGTCGCTAATCCCAAAAAAATACATAGATGGCCACCAAATCCAAACAATTATTCAATTTCGACATATAGTTTCATCCTATCCCAAATAATCAATCGATTATTCGTAATTTTCTGTTAATCAAAACCCCAGCATCATGAAAAAGCTTTTCCTTCCCCTAATAGGTCTTTGGCTTATTTTTTCCTGTCAATCAACAGAAAAAACTCCAATCACTATTCAGATTAATCCCGAGCTCCAATCCGAATTGAAAGATGGTAGACTTTTGCTCATTTTCTCAACAAACCCAGATGCCGAACCTCGCTTTGGCATCAATGATCGGGCAACGACCAATCAGGTTTTTGGAATGGATTTCGAAAATTACCAAGCCGGGGAAGCCATAAAATTTGACACCAAGAGTTTTGGCTATCCGGTGGAAAATATAGAATCCCTTCCTGAGGGAGACTATACTATTCAGGCCTTTATCCAAAAACATGAAACTTTCGAGCGTGGAGATGGGCATATAGTCAAGCTACCGATGGATCAAGGAGAAGGGAGACAATGGGCCCGAGCACCAAAAAACATCTACAGTACTCCTCAGCAAATCAAATGGAGCAAAGGAAAAGCCATTGAACTCACCATCGATCAAATCATCCCTCCTGTCAGCGAGCCTGAAGACACTGAATACATCAAGCATATCAAAATCAAATCGGAAAAACTTTCAGAATTTTGGGGTAGAGATATGTTTCTAGGGGCCCATGTATTGTTGCCGGAAGGCTTCAATGAGAACCCCAATCAATACTATCCACTGATGATTTTCCATGGTCACTTCCCCTCTGATTTTGGTGGGTTTAGAACCATTCCTCCTGATCCAAGCCTTCCCGAAGATGATTACAACGCCCGTTTTGGGATCTATGGTTATGAAAAAATCCAACAGCAAGAGGCTTACGATTTTTATCAAAAATGGATATCCCCGGATTTTAAGCGATTTATTATAATTGAAATTCAGCACGCCAACCCATACTACGATGACAGTTATGCTGTCAACTCGGAAAATTTGGGGCCTTATGGAGATGCGATTACCTATGAATTAATTCCATATATCGAAGAGCAATTTCGGGGAATTGGGGAAGGATGGTCCAGGTTTCTTTATGGTGGATCTACAGGAGGTTGGGAAGCCCTTGCAGTTCAGGTTTTTTATCCTGACGAATACAATGGATGCTTTGCTGCCTGTCCTGATCCTATTGATTTTCGAGCTTATACTTCTGTCAATATTTATGAGGATAAAAATGCCTACTATCAGACTGGGCCCTTCCGAAATACCCTCCGACCAGGCCATCGAAACTACTTAGGACATGTAGATGCCATGCTCAGGGATATGAATCATCGGGAGTTGGCCATAGGCGGAACTAAATCCCGATCAGGAGACCAATTTGATATCTGGCAGGCTGTATTTTCACCGGTTGCGGAAGATGGTTATCCGGTTCCGATTTGGGATCGATATAGTGGAGAAATTGATCCTGCCGTTGCGGAATATTGGCGAGAAAATTATGATCTTCGCTACATCATGGAGCGGGACTGGAATACACTGGGTCCAAAGCTGAAGGGGAAGATCCACATTTACTGTGGAGACATGGACAATTACTACTTAAACAATGCTGTGTATTTGACAGAGGAGTTTTTGGAAAAAACCGAAAACCCTTATTATGATGGAGAAGTTGCATATGGTGATCGGGCTGAACATTGCTGGAATGGCGATCCTGATTTACCAAATTACATTAGCCGACTTCGGTACAACACCATGTATTTGGACAAAATCCAAAAACGCTTCGAAAACTCCGCGCCTGCTAATTTCAATCTTAAAAACTGGACACTAACCAAAAATTAAAAATCATGAAAAACTATCTCAAAACAACAATTTATGGTATTGGAGTTACCATGCTTTTAGCTCAATGTACTCCTCAAAAAACAACTGAAACAGAAGAAACTGTAGTAGTGGAAGAAGTAAAAACACCTAGCCTCACTCTAATTTGGGAAACCCCAGCTACGTTGGAAACCGTGGAGTCTGTATTATTTGACGAATCCACCGGTAAAATTTACACTTCCAATATTATCGGTCAGGATCCATTAGAAAAAGACGGAAAAGGATCTATTTCCATTATAGGAACCGATGGAAGCATCATCGAGCAAGACTGGGTGACCGGCTTAAATGCACCCAAAGGGATGGCTATTTCCAATGATCATTTGTATGTAACAGATATTGATGAATTAGTAGAAATCGATCTTGAGTCAGGCGAAATCAGTAACAAATGGACTGTGGAAGGTGCTCAATTCTTGAATGATGTTGCTGCTCATGATGGAGTGGTTTATTTCACTGACATGAATACTGGAAAGGTTCACAGCTATCAAGATGGAAGCATTTCCACTGTTTCCGAAGGGCACAGTTCTATCAATGGAATCGCGGTAGCCAATGACGGAACCATTTATGGATTAGATGAGACTGGCTTGAAAAAGTGGAATGCAGATGGAAGCACCACTGTAGTAAATAGTGAAGTAACCGGAGGAGATGGATTGGTGATTTTGGGTAATGATAATTTTATTGCTTCCCGATGGGTTGGAGAAATCTGGTTTGTTTCCCCTGATGGTGCCACCAAAATGTTGGATACCAAAGCTGAAGAGTCCAACACTGCCGACATTGGATACAATCCTTCCGAAATGGTGGTTTATGTCCCTACCTTTTTCAAAAATAAGGTGGCTGCCTATAAATTAGATTATTAATCCCGCTGAGTTTTATTTTTAAAGCCTGCAAAAAAATGCAGGCTTTTTTTATATCCCCAAAAATTCCCTTTGGTGGAATCAAATCTCTGATTATGCTTTTTTAATACTATTTCTGCCTATAAGTCCGTACCTTGTAGAAATATTCGAATCTCAAACCAGCCCAAAGTTACTTATGAGTACATCTAAGCCAATCAATCACGAACTGGAGAAAAACATGGAAGTTATTTCCCAGTTGGATGATATCGTCGGTCATGCGGTTGATACTATTCTTGTTGATCCAGATGACTGTTGGCAACCATCTGATTTCCTTCCTGATTTCCAAAACCCAGAGGTTTTCGAAGAAGTCAAATTGCTTCAAAAAAGAGCAGAAGGAATTCCTGACACAGTATTAACGTCCCTCATTGGGAATATGATTACAGAGGAAGCACTTCCTTCTTACCAAACCTATTTCAATCTTCTGGAAGGTATCAATGATGAGCGATCATTGCTTAACCCATCGGGCTGGGTGCGTTGGTCTAAGTCTTGGACTGCTGAAGAAAACCGACATGGAGATCTACTGAATAAATATCTGTACCTAACAGGCCGTGTAGATATGAATGCAGTAGAACGAACCATTCACCGCTTAATCACCAATGGTTTTGATCCAAAATCAGAAGCGGACCCTTACCAGGCCATGATTTATACCAGTTTTCAGGAACGAGCCACCAAAATCTCCCATGTAAATACGGGGAAGTTGGCCGATAAGGCAGGGGATCATATTCTCTCCAAGATCTGTAAAACTATCGCCGGTGACGAAGCCCGACATGAAAAAGCCTACAAAACTTTCATGTCAAAAATCTTTGAAATTGACCCAAGCGGAGCTATTCTGGCATTTGAAAAAATGATGCGAAAGCAAATTGTGATGCCAGCTGTTTTAATGGGAGAAGGAAGCAGCAATCCATCTCTTTTTGAGCAATTTTCGGCAATCACCCAAAAAGTGGGAATTTACACCGGTTGGGATTATGCCCGCATCATCCAACACCTGGTAGATTATTGGAAAATCGAGGCAGTTACAGGACTGAATGATGCGGCTGCTAAAGCACAAGATTATCTCTCCAATTTAGCGGATCGCTATATGCGATTGGCAGATCGGATGAAAGCACCCGATGAGGTTCAGCTTGCTTGGTTAAAATAACATCATCGTCCTTCCTTTTGGGGAAGGACTTTTTTTATTCCAATAATTTAAGTGTATGAAAAAAATTCTGACTCTTGGGATTATTCTCTCACTAGCACTTTCATTTCAAGCATCAGCCCA
>JABXHZ010000081.1 GCA_013373335.1 Cyclobacteriaceae bacterium
AAGAATAGAGAATCAGCATTGATAAAGTCTCCTCCATAAAGAGCCTTTCTAGGGCTTGGGGAAATGTCTTCCCAATTCTCCCCAAAATCGCTACTTCGAATAACTAAACCGCTTTCACCGATCAGGAGCCAAGTATCACCTCCATTAAAAATGACCTCCTTCCAATTATCTGAAAAAGAAATCTTTTTTGGATCCCAATTCTTCCCTCCATCCAAAGTTCTTAAAATCAACCCATCCTCACCTACGGCAAAGCCCTGTAAATTGGGGTCCAGTCGGATAGCTAGTATCTTTCCTTCCAACTCATAGGGTATTTCTTTCCAAGTTTGTCCCCCATCCTCGGTTTCAATCAAAAGGTTTTCTCCCCCGGCTACTGCTCGTTGATTATCAATCCAGAAAATTGTCGAAAGATCCAAACCCCAGCCCTGCATACGGGTCCAAGTTTGTGCTGGAAGACTTGCCGCTAAAAAAACAAAAAATATGGCCAGGCCAAATCGCTTCATGGTACGAAATTCTATATCAAACAAATTTAAGTGATTTCCCCACTTGTCAAAGTTTGCTTGATGTTCAGCAAACCAAATCCCTGCAACGCTATCATTTATCCCGATTGATTAGTAGATTTAGCTTATTCAAAAAGCATTTACAGATGAAAAAAATATTTTCAATTGTTGGGATTGCAATGATACTAAGTTCCTGTGGCAGTGGTGAACGTGTTTCCAAAGAAGTTTTTGAAGAGGTTAATGAGGCTATGGAAGTCAAGAAGCTCAGTGAAGCAGAAATCATTGAAGCTGCCATTATCTGGGGGGACTCCATCAGCCTTGAAGCCCAAAAACAATTGGTTGGCCAACTTCAACAGGCTATTTCGGAGAGAGGAATCCCAGGTGCGATCGAATTTTGCAATGTCCAGGCCCTACCAATTTTAGAAGAAGTAGGGCAAGCATACGGTGTAGCTATTCGAAGGTCCTCCAATCGCTATCGAAATCCTGTCGACCAACCCACCGATATGGAACAGCGCTATTTGGAAACCTATGAATATGACGTGGAAAACGGAAATCCACTTTCTCCCAATATTCAAAAAATCAATGATGGAGAGGAATTCCTGTATACCAAAGCCATTGTTATTCCGGGAGGGCTTTGCTTGAATTGTCATGGTGAACCAGGAACCGAAATCAATGGGGAAACACTCCAAATATTAGACGAACTTTATCCTGAAGATCAGGCTAAAGGCCATAAAATCGGGGATTTGCGGGGGATGTGGTCTATTAAGATTCCCAAAAAGGAGGTTGTAAAAAGAATGTAATCCCTGATATCCTGAGTCATGATCCAATTTGTTTTTTGGTTTTCTTTATTCTTTTGGCTTCAAAGTGAGCAAGTAGATTCGAAGCTTCAAACTTTTGAAGCCTATGAACAGAAAATCCCTGGAACCAATCTGGGATTTTCCATGACTCCTATTCCAGCCGGTTCTTTTCAGATGGGATCTGATCAAAGTAGTTTGGAAGATGAAAAACCTGCTCATTTGGTGGAATTGGGGGCTTTCTGGATGGGAACCCATGAAATCACCTGGGATATTTTCGAGCTTTTTATTGACAAAAACTATGAATTAGCCATTTCAGAGGAGCCGCTTGGTGAGCGTATAGATGGTCTTTCCCGACCTTCTTTACCCTATTTGGATATGACTTTTGGGATGGGGAAGGAAGGCAAGCCCGCGGTAGGTATGACTCAATATGGTGCGATTCAATTTTGCCATTGGTTATACTTGAAGACAGGCGTGTTTTATCGCTTGCCTACCGAAGCAGAATGGGAATATGCAGCTAAAGCCGGGACTAATAGCCCCTATTTTTTTGGAGAGGATATAGAATTAATGTCAGAGTATGCCTGGACAAAGGAGAATTCAAATGAATCCACGCAGGAAGTAGGACAGAAAAAACCCAACCCTTGGGGTTTGTATGATATTTATGGGAACGTTCTGGAATGGACCGCTGATCAATACGATCCGAATTTTTACAAGAATTCCCCTGAGAAAAACCCCTTAAATCCTGCCAACAATCTTTATCCCAGAGTGGTGAGAGGAGGAAGTTTTAAGCACTCGGCAAATGAAATAAGTTCAACTCGAAGATTTACAAGCGATCCTAAATGGAAGCAGATTGACCCTCAAATTCCCAAAAGCCAATGGTGGTTTCCGGAAGCTCCGTTTTTGGGAATCCGATTAATTCGTCCGCTTAACCCTCCCAGTGAGGAAGAAATAAAGGCCTATTATGGCCAAGCACCCATCGATGACTATTAAACCTAAAATAACACTATGAAAACAGATTCATCCCGACGCACCTTCATCAAGAGTTCTGCCTTAGTAGCAGGTGGATTGATGACTTCACCATTTACTATTCCCGGAGCCTATGCGGCCCCTGACAATCATTTGAAGCTTGCTTTGATCGGATGTGGCGGTCGAGGAACTGGAGCCGTTTTCCAAGCTTTTGAAACAGGACATCCTATCAAACTGGTCGCAATGGCAGACGCATTTCAAGACAGATTAGAAAACAGCCTCAAGCCCATTTTGGCTAAATATGGTCCTGAGAAAGTTCAGGTACCTCAGGAGAAGCAATTTGTTGGATTTGATGCTTACAAGCATGCCATTGCGGAAGCTGATGTAGTGATTTTAGCAACTCCTCCTGGATTTAGACCAAGTCATTTTGAAGAGGCTGTTCGGCAGGGGAAACAGATATTTATGGAAAAACCTGTTGCCACGGATGCTCCTGGAATTCGTCGTGTCTTAGCAGCCGCTGAAGAAGCCAAGGCAAAAAAATTGAATGTGGTGGTTGGTCTTCAAAGGCATTATCAGAACAATTACCGGGAAACCATCAAGAGAATTCATGATGGAGAAATCGGGGATATTATCGGTGGTCAGGTGTATTGGAATGATGGAGGTGTATGGGTGAGAGAGCGTCAGCCAGGTCAAACTGAGATGGAATATCAAATGCGAAATTGGTATTACTTCAATTGGCTTTGTGGAGATCATATCACCGAGCAGCATGTGCATAATATCGACGTAGCCAATTGGGTGAAGCAAGGATATCCGGTAAAGGCAGAAGGAACAGGAGGTAGATTGGTTCGGACGGGAAAAGATCATGGAGAAATCTTTGATCACCATGTCTTGACTTTTACCTATGAAGATGGTTCTGTCATTCATAGTGAATGCCGACATTTCCCTGGAGCTGCTAACCGGGTAGATGAAAGTTTCCAGGGGACAAAAGGGAAAGCCTATCTCAGTGCAGGCAATCATGGAAATCTGACTGATTGGAAAGGAAATGCCTTGTACACCCACGATCGGGAAAACAATCCCAATCCCTACCAGCAAGAGCATGACGAACTCTGGGCTGCTCTAGTTAAGGGAGAATATAAGTTTGCTGATGCAGAAAACGCTGCAAAAAGTACAATGACCTCCATTATGGGGCGCTATGCCACCTATTCAGGAAAAGTCATTACTTGGGAGGAAGCTTTGAATGGTACCGTTGATCTCTTTCCTGAGGAACTTGCTTGGGATGCGCTTCCTAAAATTCTACCAAATGAGGATGGTTTTTATCCGCATGCTATTCCAGGAAAAACTAAAGTGATTTAAGACATGAAACGAAGAGGATTTATAAAAAAAGCCGGTTTGAGTGGAGTATTCATGGGAGTCTCCGGAGGTTTGGCCTTTCCAAATTCCATTGAAAAAAAGGAGGCGGCTACATTTACTCTTGATTTTGCACCGCATTTTGGAATGTTCAAAAATCATGCTCCGGGAGGAATACTTGATGAATTGAAATTTATGGCAGATCAAGGATTTCGTTCATTTGAGGACAATGGTATGCTCCAACGGCCTGTTGAAGTTCAGGAACAAATAGGAAAAACCTTAGACGAGTTGGGGATGCGAATGGGAGTCTTTGTAATAGAAGGTGGAGATAATTGGAAGGTTTCTTTGGCTACGGGAAAGAAAGAGTTTTTGGATAATTTCCTCAAAACCTGTCGGGCAGCAGTGGATACTGCCAAGCGAGTGAATGCCAAATGGATGACTGTAGTTCCAGGGTATTTTGAGCGAAATTTGCCACTTGGTATCCAAACGGCTAATGTTATTGAGGCGATGAAACGGGGAGCGGAAATATTCGAGCCTCATGGATTGACTATGGTTATGGAGCCTTTGAGTGACAATCCAGACCTTTTTCTGCGACATGCAGATCAGACATTTATGATTTGCCAGGCAGTAGGAAGCCCTTCTTGCAAGATCCTTTACGATATCTATCACATGCAGCGAAATGAAGGAAATCTGATCGCTACAATGGAAAAAACCTGGGATGAAATCGCATACATCCAAATTGGAGATAATCCTGGCCGAAAAGAACCTGGAACCGGAGAAATCAATTATGAGAATGTATTCAATTACATTCATAAAAAAGGCTTTAAGGGGATTTTAGGAATGGAGCATGGGAACGCTCAGGCTGGGAAAGAAGGCGAATTAGCTTTAATTGAAGCCTATCGAAAAGTAGATGTTAAAAGCTAAGCAGGCGACTTTAATCCTATTGAAAATCGGATTTTTAATAGGAATCATTTCTTGCCAAAGTCAAAAGGAAAACGAAGCTCCTTCTCAGCCTGTCGGGTGGAATATTTTTGACACACCGACAGATGCTTCTCTCAGAGGGCTTAGTCCTGTTTCAGATCAAATTGTTTGGGCGAGTGGATCCAAAGGAACCTGGATGAAAACCCTGGACGGAGGGAAAAGTTGGGAAGTGGGCCTTATCGCAGGTATGGATACGGTTGATTTTAGATCTATTCATGCTTTCGATGGAGAAAATGTCATTGCAGTTACTGCAGGTCAACCGGCCCAAATCTATAAAACCACAGATGGAGGAAAAAGCTGGCAATTGAAGCTAATCGAATCAGATCAAGCCTTCTTTGATGGGATTAGTTTTGTGGATGAAAATCGAGGCTATGTTTTCGGAGACCCAGTAGGTGGAAACTGGATGATCTATGAAACCCTTGACCAAGGAGATACTTGGAATTTGCTAGAATCGCTTCCAAAAGCAGAGGAGGGAGAGGCAGGTTTTGCAGCTTCTGCAAGTTCTCTGTATGCATCAGGAGAAGAAATTTGGCTAGGAAGTGGAGGCAGCTCTTCATTTTTACACTATTCTCCGGATCGAGGCAAGACTTGGTTAAAATATCGAAGTCCATTAATTCAAGGTGAGGCATCTCAAGGAATATTTTCACTTTGCAGTATAGCTGATGAAAAGATAGTGGCAGTTGGAGGCGATTATTTGCAATCTGAAGATAACAATCATAATTGGGGAGTTTTTTCTACCCGATCCAAGCAATGGGAAGAAGTAGGTAGTTCCTCTCCTGCAGGATACCGATCAGGAGTCACCCTTTTTCCGAGATTTTCTTGGTTGATTACTGTAGGGCCATCTGGCGCCGACTTTTCCAAGGATGGCGGTAAAACCTGGGAGACGTTTTCTTCTGAAGGCTTTCACGCGGTTTTCGAAAGTAGGGATGGGGGAAGCGTATGGGCTTCGGGTGCCAAGGGAAAGATAGCGAAATTGATATTTTGATAAATAATCAATAGCTAAGTATAGAAATCCTAGTATTAGGGGCCTTTTATTTAAAAAATTGTAAAGTTTTGGTTTAGATTTTAGAAGGGTAGTCTAGTTCTGTATTATCTTTAGGATTCTAATTTTTATTCTTAATTTATAAATCACCTCAATAGTAACGAACTATGTTTGAAATAATACCATCTATTTGGTTGATTAACGGCAAATGTGTGCGTCTGGAACGCGGGGATTTTGCTACCGAGGAGGTGGTATCATCCAATCCTTTGGGGATTGCCCAGGAGTTTGAGTCCATAGGTATCAAGCGTCTCCATTTGGTTGATTTGGATGGAGCAAGGCGTGGAGAGCCTAAAAACTACCATATACTCGAAGCCATTGCTGGTTATACCAATCTGAAGATTGATTTTACTGGCGGGGTTAGCACCGATGGAGACGTAATTAAATGCTTCGAATTTGGAGCTAAAACTGTGACCATCTCCTCTGCCGCAGCTAATTATCCGGAACGATTTGCTCAATTCATCCTTTCCTATGGTCGGGAAAAAATAAATCTAGCTGCAGATACAAATCCGACGGACAATAAAATTAAAATCAGGGGTTGGCTTAAGAAAACAAGTATAGATCTATACGATCACATTCAATTTTTCTATGATCGTGGATTGAAATACCTTAAAGTATCTGATGTCACTCGTGATGGAGTAATGGAAGGTCCTAATTTTGACTTGTATAAAAGTATCTTAGAACGATTCCCTACAATACAATTAGCCGCCAGTGGAGGTGTCCGTGGAATGGATGACTTCAGGGCTCTTCGGGATATGGGAGTGCATTCAGCTGTTTTTGGCAGAGCCTATTACGAAGGAAGGATTTCTCTTCAGGATTTGGAAAAATTTCTGCACGAAGGATGATTTTGGAAGAAAATAAGCAATGGAATTAAATGACTCCTTTCCATTTTCTTAATTCTAGCAAATAAAAAAGGGACCTTTGAAAAAGATCCCTTTTTACTTTATTAAGAAAACACAAATTAATCCGCTTTAAATTTTTCCAGGACGTACAGGAAAATATTAAATGAGAGAGTAGAAGGGGTTTCAGTTTTCTTCCCCTCTGGTCCGATGACCACTTCTCTACGAATCGGTGTCGAAGGAATCAAAGGAGCGATTGTTTTTGACTCTTGACTCGGCTTGGCCGCGTTTGGAGTAATTAATGGCTCTTGTAGAAGTCCGGGATCCTCCTCTAGGATTTGTTTATCCATTGAGCGGTTAGATTCCATTATTGGCTTATCTTGTTCCGTCTGAGCCATAGATTTTTCTGACAAAAGGCAGAAACCCAGAAGGGAACAAATAAATAATCCGACTTTGGAAAAAGAAAATATTGATTTTCTTGACATCGTTAAATTGAGCTTACCTGTTTTAAACTGATAGTTTTGTAAAAGGTTTTTAAAATTAATAAAAAATTTGTCTATGCAAACGATTGACTATGAAGATTTCGCCAAATTAGAGTTTCGTGCAGGGACAATTATCCGAGCCGAAAATTTTGAAAAAGCCCGGAAACCTGCCTATAAAATTTGGGTTGATTTAGGAGAAGAATTAGGCGTTAAAAAGTCCTCCGCTCAGATTACTGATCTCTATTCCAAAGAAGAATTGGAAGGTCGACAGGTGGTTTGTGTAGTAAATTTCAAACCTAGACAGATTGCGGATTTTATGTCCGAAATTTTAATTACTGGATTTCCCGATGAGCAAGGTCGTGTAGTCCTTACCTCGATAGAACGAAAAGTGCCCAATGGGGCTAAACTATTTTAATATGAGTATGAAAAAAATATTGTCTTTATTCCTTCTTTTGACTTGGTGTTTTATTGGGCTCACTACTGCTCAAGATACAGCCTCTGTCCAACACAGCCCCCGTGTATTTGAAAGGAGTCATACGGGAGTTTTTAATGGTCAGCGGATAGCCTATAATTCTATAGTAAAAGAAACATTCCTCAAGAATTCCAAAAATGAGGTTACTGCTTCCTTTTGGAGCACCAGTTACATCAAGGAAGGTGCGGATGTATCACGGCCTGTAATCTTTATTTTTAATGGAGGTCCTGGCTCGGCATCCATTTGGTTGCATATGGGATTTTTTGGTCCGAAGGTGGTTCGAGTGGATTCGGATGCCCAGGAAGATGATGGGGCTGCGCCTTACACCACCGAAGAAAACAGCATGAATTTATTGGATTTGGCAGATTTAGTGTTTTTGGATCCAATAGGGACGGGATTTAGTCGGGTAACAGAAAAAGGGAAAGTCGAAGACTATTGGGGCTTAGTGGAAGATGCCAATTCAATTGCAGAATTTATCCGGGTTTGGATTCGGGAAAATAATCGATGGCAGGCTCCCAAATTTTTGGCAGGGGAGAGCTTTGGTACCACACGAGCAGCAAAAGTTGCTGAGGTTTTGGAAGGCGATGGTCAACATGTGGCCTTGAATGGCTTGATCCTGATTTCTCAGGCTTTGGATTATGCAGGGTCTTCCTCTTGGCAAGACAACCTGACTTCTTTTTTCACCTATTTACCTTCCATGGCTGTAACGGCTCAATACCATGGCAAGACAGGGAAAGAAAAAACCTTGGAGGAGTTTGCTCAGGAAGCTAGGGATTTTGCCTATCAGGAATATCTTCCTATTCTTTTTTCCGGGCAAAAGATCAGTGAGGAAAAGAAAGATGAAATCGCAGGGAAGTTGGCTTATTTCACAGGGTTGGAAAAAAATTATATTCTTCAATCTGACAATCAAATCTTAATGCATCGTTTCAAAAAGGAGCTTTTGCGTGATCAGGGAAAAGCAATTGGAACTTTGGATGGTCGTTTTGCGGCAAAGGAAACGGATGAGGTAGCGGAAGGACCCGTTTTGGGTGATCCGAGTGATTACATGACTGAAGGAGCCTATACGGCTGCTTTCAATGCCTATCTGTACAATGACCTAGGAGTTGATTTGGAAATCCCTTATTTATCTTCCAATGGAGAAATAGGAAGTAAATGGCGCTGGAGACCTGTTCCTGATGGTAGTTACTGGGAACCAAGCTACGTGAGTACCGCGAGAGGACTGAGTGAGGTAATGCATCGGAACACCAAACTAAGAGTCCTTGTTGCAAATGGATATTATGACCTGATCACGCCGTTTTTTGATGCGGAGTTTACCTTTTCAAGGCATGATTTTCCCCAAGAGCGGATCGAGATGAAATACTATGAGGCAGGACACATGATGTACAATCGAAGAGAGGATTTTGAAGCCTTGGCCAGAGATATTCGTTCCTTTGTGGAAGATGTTTTAAGCGTGAAATAATTTATTTCATCAGCTTCAAAAGCTCTTCTAAATATTCTCT
>JABXHZ010000377.1 GCA_013373335.1 Cyclobacteriaceae bacterium
CACCACTCTGTGAATAGTTGATTTCAGTTTTTTATTGGTCAATCGCTCCAACATGTCGCCCACATTGACCACTAGTTGATCTGGAAGTGCGGTGATTGGAATCCATTTCCCATCTTTTCGAAGCACCTGCAATCCATCCGCACTAGCCCCCATCAACAAGGTGATCAAATTGATGTCGCCATGCTCTGCTGCCCGAACAGCATCTTCAGGAACTTCCTCAGGGTTTTCGATAGGGAAATAATGGATTTGGCGAAGGATGGAATTACCATAGGCTACTTTGTCTTCAAAATAATCCTCGGGCAAATCGAGGCTGATCGCAATCGCCTGTAACATTGCTTTGCCAGCTTTTTCCAGCGTTTGATAGGCCTCTATAGCTACATCTTTAAATTCAGGTACTTCTACTGGCCAAACATTGGCAGGATATTCCTTTTTCACGGGATCTTCATCAGGAATGAATGAAAGTTCTTGACCCACGTGGTAGAATTCCTTCAAGTCACCTGTATTTCGGCCCTTTGCATGTTCTTTTCCTTTTCCTGTATAACCTCTTTGATAGCCGATTTCGGGCCGCTCATACTTCGCTTTTACCTCATCAGGAAGAGCAAAATACTTTTTAATGGCAGCGTAAAGTCGATCCTGCAAATCTTGGCTTAATCCGTGGTTTTTGATAGCAACAAAACCAATGTTTTCGTAAGCTTCGCTCAATTTCTTGACGAAAGCCGCTTTCTGTTCGGGAGAACCCGATAGGAAATCCGCTAAGTCTAGGCTTGGGATTTCATCGAAAAGGATGGACATATTTCAGTTGATTTAGATACTAATGAGCATAAATTTTGCCCTAAAAATAATACCTTTAGTTTCAAATCCCTCACTATGAAAAAAAACCTGTTCGCACTGATGATTTTGGGAATATTGGTTTTTTCCTGTTCCGAAAACCGCAAGAAGATCAATGAGCAAGTCGTAGGACCGGCCCAAATTGATTCAGCAACGGTAGTCAGCACTCGGCCAAACGTAGCCTTTTTTCAATATGAAGAGCTGCCGGATTATCCTGATGCTATTTTGGAATTGTATACCCCTCTAGGAAATCAGATTTTCAAGCCGGGCAAAGTTCCTTTTGAATTCAATATCAAAAATTATCCTTTCGAAGAAGAAGCCTCCAATCGGTTTAAGCTATTCATGGTATTGAACAATAACGATCCTATCGGCTATCGAAGTCCGATTTTTCAGCAGGAATTGGAAGAAGGGACTTATCGGGTAGTAGCCTTTCTAGTAGATGAATCGGGATTTGCCTTGAAAAATTTCGGAAACTATGTGGATCGGGATTTTCAGGTTGGGGATTCTCGGCCTTTTCCTTATTCCTCAGAACCTTACTTAGCAGTGAATTTTCCCAGAAATCAGCAGATCGTGGAGGAAGATGATGAGCTAGTAATAGATTTTTTAGTATTGGGGGGAGATATGAAACTAGATGGTCTGAAGGTAAAAATTGAAGTGGGAGATTATCTCTATGAGATTGACCACATGGCGCCTGTTCGCGTGGATAATCTTCCTTCCGGAGAATATCAGGTAAAAATCTCCCTGTTGAGAAAAGATGGAACCGAGTTGGAAGGTCCATTCTCCTCGGTATCCAAGACGGTCTTTGTCCGATAAGTCCTTATCTTTGTGCCTCAAAATTTCCAAACGTATTCATGCTATTAGTAAATCATATTCGTGATCAATTTGATGTGGTTTTGGCTGGCTTGCAAAAGCGGAATTTCCCAGATGCCTTGTCAGTTTTAAATCAGGTGCTTGCACTCGATGATCAGCGAAAGACTACCCAAACCCAACGAGATCAGCTTCAGGCCGAATCCAATAGCATTTCTAAAGAAATCGGAATGCTTA
Organism: Cyclobacteriaceae bacterium; assembly: GCA_013373335.1. Lineage (GTDB taxonomy): Bacteria > Bacteroidota > Bacteroidia > Cytophagales > Cyclobacteriaceae > Algoriphagus. Next base: position 1,873 of record JABXHZ010000377.1, read on the forward strand.
TGAAGTCAGGAAAGCGGGAAGAAGCCGAACAGATTAAGGCTCGAACTGCTCAACTTAAGCAAGAGATCAAAGAACTGGATGAGCAAAATTCCAAGGCTGAAGAGGAATTAAAAGCGTTGCTTTATACCATTCCAAATATCCCTCATTCCTCTGTTCCGGCTGGTAAATCCGCAGAAGACAATGAAGTGGTTTTGGAGCATGGTTCCATCCCAGCACTAGGCGAGGACAAGCTTCCTCATTGGGAGTTGATCAAAAAGTATGACATCATTGATTTTGATCTGGGCGTGAAAATCACCGGGGCGGGTTTCCCTGTTTACAAAGGAAAAGGTGCCCGATTACAGCGTGCCTTGATCAATTTCTTCCTAGATGAAGCCTTGAAAGCTGGATTTTTGGAAGTGCAACCACCGATTTTGGTCAATGAAGACTCAGGTTATGGAACAGGGCAACTTCCGGATAAGGAAGGACAGATGTATCATGCAACCGCTGATAATTTGTACCTGATTCCTACTGCCGAAGTACCCATCACCAATTTGTATCGGGATGTGATCCTTTCTGAAGAGGATTTGCCGATTCGAAACGTAGGTTTTACACCTTGTTTCCGACGTGAAGCCGGAAGCTGGGGTGCACATGTAAGAGGCCTCAACAGACTGCATCAATTTGATAAAGTCGAAATCGTTCAAATAACGCATCCGGATAAATCCTATGAGGCTTTGGAAGAGATGAGTTCTTATGTGCAGGGCTTGCTGCAGAAACTCGAACTTCCCTACCGGGTACTTCGACTTTGTGGAGGCGATATGGGCTTTACTTCTGCCCTGACCTATGATATGGAAGTATTCTCTGCAGCCCAGGAACGCTGGTTGGAGGTGAGCTCTGTTTCAAACTTCGAAACGTATCAGACCAACCGTCTGAAGTTGCGATTCCGAGGGGAAGACAAGAAAACTCAATTGGCTCATTCCCTAAACGGATCTGCATTAGCTCTTCCACGAATCGTAGCTGCGATTTTGGAAAACAACCAAGGACCAGACGGTATTCAGATGCCTAAAGTCTTGCAGCCTTATTTGGGATTTGATA
>JABXHZ010000389.1 GCA_013373335.1 Cyclobacteriaceae bacterium
ACCGTCGACCTCTCCGCACTGCTCAGTGACGGGTCCGAGACCGTCGTCAACGCCGGTACCAACACCACCGTAACCGGTACAGGTACCGCCACGGATCCTTACATTGTCAGCGTACCTACCCTGGACGATGCCGATGCGGACCCCTCCAATGAAATCGAGCTTCCTTCAGGTGGAACAAATGGTCAAGTGTTAGCAACAGATGGAAGTGGAAACTACTCTTGGGTTGATAACAGTTCAGCAGGTTCAAGCCCTATAAAGGCATTTGGTAAAGTAAATGCAGATGGAACCCCGGCAAAAATCTTTGGAGCCAGTATCGGCCAACGTGTTCAAGAAGGACTTTATGCTATCCAATTAGACCCTCCTATACCTGGTGGTGATTACATCATTCAACTTACAAATGTACTAGGGAAAACCATGACATACGGCCTTCAGGATGCAAATGGGTTTACAGTTCTGATTGTAGGAGGCAATGGGAAAGGTGAAGATACTGAGTTTATGTTCACGGTAATTGACTTCTAAGAAGAACGAGAAATTAATCCAATAACTATCTATTAGATTATTCCTTACTCGATAGATAAGAAGCCGGACCATAATAAGGTCCGGTTTTTTTTATCTATCGACAATCTTTCGTTCCATCAGAATCCTCTTATAAGTAGAAACTGTATAGTAAAGAATAAAAAATTTTATCGATCCAAGCCCTTTTTCGTTTCTCCAATCAATGATCTTCCATCTTCTTCCCAAATTCCTTTGGGTATTTGGCAGAATAGGCCATGATAAAACTCGGAATGGTAGCAATGACTACCCAAACGAAGAAGCCGGGATACCCCAACCATTCCTGCATATATCCTGAGATCATTCCGGGCACCATCATCCCAAAGGCCATAAAACCAGTCGCCAAGGCATAATGAGCCGTTTTATATAAGCCTTCAGCCAGGAAAATCAAAAACACCATATATGCCGCAAAACCAAACCCATATCCCAACTGCTCAATCAGTACAACTGTCGCTGGAAAAAGAATACTTTCAGGCTGATACCAAGAAAGTAAGACATAACCCAAATTGGGTGCGTTGATGGCGAAAACCATGGGAATCATCCATTTTCCTAGCCCATGTCTTGAAATCAAAATTCCACCCACAATCCCTCCTACTAGCAGGGCTATTACACCAAGCGTTCCATACAAATACCCTACTTCAGTTACGGTCAATCCCAACCCTCCTTTTGTCCGATCATCCAAAAAAAACGGTGAGGCCATTTTAACCAATTGCGATTCCCCAAGCCGGTAGAGGAGAACAAAAGCTAGTGATAAACCAATGTTTTTCTTGGTAAAAAAACTAGAAAATACTTTCCCAAAACTAGGTTGATCTTCTTTAGAAACACGCTCCTCAATTACTTTCGGAGTAGCGAGGAAATTAATTCCGGTCAAGAGCAACATCAAACCCGCCACACCTATCATGGTCCAAGACCAAGCGATAGAAGGGTCACCGAATTTTTCTTCCAAAAACCCCGCTCCAATGACAATCAAGCCCTGACCCGTAATCATTCCTACCCGATAAAAAGTACTTCGCATCCCCACAAAAAAACTTTGTTGGTCAGGTTTTAATGCAATCAAATACAGACCATCGGAGGCAATATCATTAGTAGCAGAAGCAAATGCCCCCATCCAGAAAAATGCAAGCGTGATCAGGAAAAATTGATTCAAACCTGTCGTCAACCCTACCCCCAAAAAGACAAGCGAAAGAATCAATTGCATGGTCAAAAACCACTGTTTCTTATTGCCAAAAAGCTCTAAAATGGGACTCCAAATAGGTTTGATGACCCAAGGCAAATACAAAAATGAAGTGTATAAACCGATATCTGAATTAGAGACACCCAAGCTTTTATACATAATCACCGAAACCGTAATGATAATGACATAGGGAAGTGATTCGGTTAAATACAAGGAAGGCACCCAAATCCACGGGTTTTTCGATTGATGTTGGGTCATGGTTTTCTTAATAAATGCTGATAAATGCTGACTTCAGAACCTTCAATGATTTGGGCTCCAACTGCTTTTTCATAAAATTCGGCAGGACCTACCCCACCAATAATCGCATAAGCATAGCCCATTTCCCGAAGGGATTCCAAGGATTTGATCAAAAGAACTTTGCCAATCCCTTTGCCCCTTTCGGTTTCTTTGGTCCCCGTAGGGCCAAAAAAATTCTTGGCTGTGCTCTCATAGCAAGCAAATCCCAGGATTTGATTTTCCCGTTGGGCGATCCAGCAGGTAATGGGCTGCCGGGAAAAGGCTACCTCCACTTCTGATTTCCAATACTCTCCAAATTGCTCTAGGACCCATTCACTTACCAAATGCTTCTCTGGAGCAATAGCTCTTCGAAATACGACCTTGTCTTTTTCAAAAAGTCTTTTTTGCAAATCGGAAACATCCGGGAGCTCAAGGAGTCTAACGAGCATATCTTTCATGGCAAAGAAGGGCTTAGATTATGAAATACCTGCGATCCTAGGATCCTACCAAAATGATCAAGCCACTGGATAGCCAAAAACTCCTGATTACTTGTTCTGATAGCCAAGTTTGATGCTCGGGAACCTCCCACCCAAATTTTTTGAATAGGAGCAGTTTGTAAGCTTTCAAGGCTTTTCCCTTCTCGAAACAGGACATATCGGATCGCTGGATCCAGAGGACCATCAAGTTCCAACAGGAGTTTTTGTCCTTCATTACTCAGGTCACGAACCTGCGGCATACTAATTTCTACTTGCTGTCTAGGTTCAAATGCCGGTGGAAGCACGGGTTTATCATACAATTGATTTTTTAGTAATCCTGCTACATCTTGATTTTTGGTATAGAGCGATTTGGCAGAA
>JABXHZ010000040.1 GCA_013373335.1 Cyclobacteriaceae bacterium
GACCCTTTGGCCTTTGTCAAAACCAATGTGTTTGGAACAGTAAATTTGCTAAACGCTGCAAAAATGGCATGGGCTGGGGAGTTGGATCAGCACCTTTTCTATCATATTTCCACGGATGAAGTCTATGGTTCCTTGCATGATGGCGGATTCTTTTTGGAAACAACCCCATACGATCCTCAATCACCCTATTCAGCTTCTAAAGCTGCTTCGGATCACTTTGTGCGAGCTTATGCCAACACGTATAAAATGAAAACCGTGGTTTCGAATTGCTCTAATAATTACGGTCCGAATCATTTTCCTGAAAAATTGATTCCGCTCTGTATCAATAACATCAAAAACATGAAGCCGCTTCCAGTTTATGGAAAAGGGGAGAATGTTCGGGATTGGCTTTTTGTAAAAGATCATGCAAGAGCCATTGACACGGTGTTTCACAAAGGAAAGCCTGGAGAGACCTACAACATCGGGGGCTTTAATGAGTGGAAGAACATTGATATCGTTCGCCTGCTATGCAAAAAGATGGATGAAAAACTGGGGCGTGAACCGGGTACATCCGAGAAACTGATCGCTTTTGTAAAAGACCGTGCAGGACATGATCTTCGTTATGCAATTGACGCAACGAAGATCCAACAAGAATTGGGCTGGGAGCCAAGTTTACAATTTGAAGAAGGGATTGATCTGACAATCGATTGGTATCTGGAAAATCAGGATTGGCTGGACCATGTGACTTCCGGTTCATATCAGGATTATTACAAAGAGCATTATGAATCCTAAAGATTAAGATTCTCAGGATTTATATAAAAAATGCCAGCCCATCTATCGGGCTGGCATTTTTTCATTTTTCTAAAAATATTAATTCAAAACTAATGGGAATGTGATATCCAAATCAGTTTCCCCTCCAGCTTGTACAAAGTTTTCGAAGTTAGGGCTATCTGCACCAGGGAAGTTTTTATCCAAATCGTGGCGCAAGATTACACGCATTTGTGCATTATTGAAGGAAGGATTGGCAGCTACTGTTACAATTCCTTTCACGCCAATCAATTCCCCTGACTCATCATCATATACATAAGTTAGTGGTGCGGAAGAACCAGAGAATGCAGAGCCTAAGAAGAAGAACTGATGCTCATCGGCTTCTTCAATGATTTCCTCGGTGATGTCTTCATTTTCAATGCTGTTGAAAACTTCGATTTCCATTTGGTAGGTTTTTCCTGCTGATAAATTCACAGTTTCTACGGTTGGAGCTCCTCCAACCTCAATGCCTTCAGGATCAGAAGCATCAAAGGAAAAAGTAAGCCCGACAGGATTACCAGCGGCATCCAATTCAGTAAACAAGAGTGTGACATCAGTGATTACTTCTCCCTCGTTTTCTTGAATTGGATCCTCACTTTCACAAGAAGCAAATAGCAAGGTGCCGGCTGCAAGTAAAAAGATAGGTAGTTTTCGTAGGTTTTTCATAATTGGTAAATGAATAAATAGTTAGAATTGGTAATTGATTTTTAATAAGATGTTTCGTCCCAAATCCGCGGTGAAATAGCGAAACCGGTTCATGTATTCTTTGTATTCTGTATTGAAAAGATTTTGAACCTGAAAGCCGATATTCAAGCGATTTCCTTGAAAAGGAACTTGATAGCGGTAGGAAAAATTGAATAAAGCATAAGCCGGTGGGGCAGGAGCCAAATCAAAGGAAGGTTCTCGTTTCTGACGGGCAACTAAAATATTTGATAAAGAGAAATTATGGTTTCTGCTTTCGTCACCAAGTTGATATTGGAGACCCCAATCCATTCGGTCTGATGGAATAAATGGGAAAAACTCATCGGTATCTGTATTTCTTGCCCGTATAATGGAGCCTTTGGCATATGCTTGTAGGGAATTGCTGATTTCATAACTTCCCGAAACATCAAATCCCCAAAAGAATGCATTGGCTTGGAGGTATTCGTAAACATTAAACGTTCCTCTTAGGCTAACGAAAGTTTCTCCCGTCGGATTCAGATAAATGTAATCTCGGATCTGATTGGCATAGAAAGTTATTTCACCAGTGGTTTTCTTTCCTTCAAACTCTAGGGAATTAACCCATTTCAAGGATTTTTCTGATTTCAAATCTGAATCCCCGATTTCTACGGCAGCAGCTCCGTGATGCAGACCTTGAGAAAACAATTCATTGACATTCGGAGGTCTCCAGGCAGAGCCTAAATTAGATCGAAAGGAAACGGTTGGGCTGATTTGATAATAGGTTCCAAAAAATGCAGTAACATTATTGTAGCTCAAATCAGCTTCCTCCAGTTCGTTTCCAATATATCTAGCTGTATTTACGGTTCTGTAATCGTATCGCAATCCACCTTCCAACTCCAAAGGACCTTTGGAGTATTTTTCCATGACGTAGATACCCGCATTAATCATATCATAATTAGGAATTAGCGGGGTAACTCCGGTGCCTGGGACATTCGAGTTGGCTTGCTGGATAACATTAATTCCCCATGTTCCACTAAGGGCATTTTCATGGGTATGGTCTACAAAAAGATCGATTGTGTTCGTGAAAAGCTCTAAATCCAAACTTGCCCGACTATTCAAATCTCCTCTTCTTCGGTCATATTCCTGCCGCTGATTCAGCTGGAAGCCATATTGAAGATTTGCCTTCCATTTATTGTTGAGATGGTAATGGGCTTTAAGCTTCGCTAAATGGTGCGAAACAATTTGCTTGGGGTTTGATATTTCGTAGGTAAAATCTGCATTTGTGAAGGGACGACCATTTTCAATGATTTCCTCTAGATCCGATAAATTACCCGTATGCGCATCTCTTAAAATTCCCAATTCGGTATTGAAAAAACTGTAATACACTTCAGCCCCTATTTTGGAACTTGTGTAATTCATGGCACCTGAGAAATTCATCTCACTCATCCCGGTGTTTCCTTGGAAATATTCAGGAGAGCGAACGTTTCCACCCCGTTTAAATGAACCCTGAACCCGATACCCAAGGCCGGCTATTTTTTCAAAACCACTGGCATGAGAAATGGAAAGGTTTCCTGTTCGACCATTGGTTCCTCCAATTAAATATAGGTCGGTTTGATGGTTTTTTCCGGTTGGAATTTCTCCTGGATTCACTAGGATAACCCCACCCATGGCTTCTGGGCCAAAACGTACAGTTTCCGCCCCTTTAATCACAGTGATTTCATTTGCTAGAAAAGGGTCAATTTCCGGAGCATGTTCGGCGCCCCATTGCTGACCTTCC
>JABXHZ010000266.1 GCA_013373335.1 Cyclobacteriaceae bacterium
AGGTTTGGCTTTATATTTTTGTATATAAAAAATAAATATATTTTTATCCGTACTTTTATAAAAAATTTAATTAATTAAATAATGACGGTTCTAAAAATTCTAGAAAGAGAAGATTCATTACAGTAAAAACTATACGGAAAAGCCCGGATTTGGGGTCTATTTATTTTTCTTAATTTTTTCTTAAAATTTTTATATAACCTTCCCTTCGGTAAGTTTTTCCAAAGCCCAATTGGTCCAAGAGGCACTTACTCCTGTGCTCGGAGAGTTGTCTTTCCCTAATAGATCATTGACAATTTTTTGAATCAATGGCTGCTGAATATGCTTGGGTAAGGACAAATGAAAATTTCTGGGTTCTTCTCCGTCTCGAAGTAGGATGAATTCACCCTTTCCAAAGGTTTCAAAGGATATCTGCCCCTTGCTACCTTCAATGCTTATCCGATCCACCTGAGTTTCTTTAGCACTTGTGAAGCACCAGTTTCCGCTTCCAAGTACTCCATTTTCAAAAGCAAAGCTTCCGACTACCAAGTCTTCGGCAGGATATAATTTGGCCTGGTTGGTAGAAAAACCATAAGCTCGAATGATTTTCCCAAAAAAGAATTGAAGCAAATCCAGTTGATGGGAGGCTAAATCATAAAAATATCCTCCTCCAGCGATTTCGGGAATGACCCGCCAATTGTTTTCAAGTTTGGCGATAATTTCAGGTTCGGGTTCTTGCCGCATTTGGATATGAACAGTTCGAACTTTTCCGATTTCGCCTTTATTCAGGAGTTCTTTGATTTTTACAAAATGGGGAAGGGCTCTTCGATAGTAGGCTACATAAAGGGGAACCTTGGCTTTCTCGCAAACCTCAATCATAGCTTGGCATTCTTCATAGGTGCGTGCCATGGGCTTTTCTACATACACTGGTTTACCCGCCTTAGCCGCCATTTCCGTATAGGGGAGATGCATATAAGGAGGGGTGGCAATGTAAATAGCATTGATTTCGGGATCCTCAATTAAAGATTTTGCATCGGTGTACCATTTGGGAATTCCATGTCTTTGGGCATAGTCTTTCACTTTCTCCTCATTTCTTCTCATCACGGCTACCAATCGACTATGTGGAACCAAATTCATGGCAGGTGCAGATTTGACTTCGCAGACATCTCCTACACCCACAATTCCCCATCGAACTTCATCATCATTAATTTTTTTCATAAGCTTAAAATAAAAATGACCCAGTAGATTTGGGTCATTTAAAATCATTTATTTGCTGGGAGGGGTTCTTCGCTTCATCACCAGACTGTCGGCAGGATAAGTAGCCGCTAAGTAGGCCATTTGCTCTTTCGCCCAATTAATTAGTAGCGCTCTTTCTTCCTCAGTTAGGTTTGCCTCAGGGTGAAGTCCAAAATAAGTGTAGGACTCCAAAGGCATTTCTTTCTCTTCTACCATTTCTATTACTTCTTCAAACTTGTGGTTTTGCACAGCAAGAGGAAGATTGGTGAATTCGGAAAAGTTCAAATGCCTTTTACCATCATTCACATGGTCTGCTAAAAAATATTTTACTGGCTGAATATTCGAATACCATGGATAGCGTGTCAAATTGGTATGGCAGTCATTGCAGGCACCTTTCAGGATGGTAGCTACTTGGTCTGGAAGGTTATAGCTTTTGCTGATTTCAAAGGTCTGGTCGTTGGACTCGTTCTTTTCTGCAGGGATGAATTGAATGGCAATCAAAACCAAAACAATTCCGATAGTGATTTTTTTCAACATAGTTTTAAAGGTTTGCTGGGGAATGAATAATCTATGCTATTTAGGCTATTTTTTTCGAAAAAAGATTAAGATGAGGAGCGAAATCTTACCCCATCAATTACTAAACTTAATCCACCTTGAAAAACGATTAATCCTATGGTTCCGTACCAAAACCAAGGATCTCCAGCTAGCTTGTTCAATCCTGCGTCAATACACATGGAGAGCCCGGTTCCGGTCAAAAGCAAACCGGATACTGATTGAATAAACCAACGTTTTTTTCTGCTCATTGCGCTATTCTTTTTTGGTTAAAATCGATTAATCATAGACATGCCTGAGTCCAGAAATTCATCCATTCTGGGAAGTTGGATTACGGCATCTTCCAGACTTATTTTCTTTCCGATCAATTTTTCTGGACTTAATTTACCCTGTATTATCATTTGCATCAATTCTTGGTAGGCAAAAGCTTGCATTCCGTGACTACCAAGAATCTCTAATTCCTTGGCAATAACCAGATGCATGGGGATGGGAGGATTCTCCTCGGATCCTGCCATCAATCCAACCTGAATATGTTTCCCTCTTTTTCGTAAGCTTGCTATGGAATTTTGGCAAGTAGTCCGACTTCCTAGCGCATCCATGGATACATGTGCACCTCCTTTTGTGAGTTCGTGAATTTGGGAAGGAATGTCTCCATTTTTTTCATTAAGCAAAGCGCTTGCCCCGGCGGCTTTGGCTAGATTTAATTTTTCTTCGGAGATATCCACGGCGATCACCTGAGCCCCCAAAGCTGATGCAATCATGATCGCGGAAAGTCCCACTCCGCCACAGCCATGAATGGCAACCCATTCTCCTCCTTTTACCGCTCCTTGTGCAACAATGGCTCGAAAGGAAGTGGCAAATCGACAACCCAAACTGGCAGCTGCTTCAAAACTCACGGAATCGGGGAGTGAAACCAAATTGATGTCTGCTCGGTATACGGCCACATATTCGGCAAAAGAACCCCAATGGGTAAATCCAGGCTGAAATTGATTGTCACAGATTTGCTGATTCCCACTTTGGCAAGTAGGGCAGGTCCCACAAGCGCACACAAAAGGGGCGGTTACCCGATCGCCTATTTTCCAATTTTTAACGGCTTTCCCAATTTCTACGATTTCTCCTGCGAATTCATGTCCGGGGACATGTGGCAAATGAATGTCTGAATCATGTCCCATCCAGCCATGCCAGTCACTTCGACACAATCCTGTTGCTTTGACTTTTAGAATTACTCCATCTTCCGGGCATTCGGGATCTGCAACGGTCGCAATTGTTGGACTTTTTTTAAACTCCTCTACCAAAAGAGCTTTCATAGATTTTTAATTTCTTGAAAATTAATCCTAAGCCCTGAAAAAAGAAATGATCATACGGTAATCGCATGATTATTTCCACTTTTAATTCAACAAAATAGCCTTAAACCTCAAATCCTTGTCGGTATTGTCTACCTACAAATTGGTTGGCTTCTTCCAGGTTGGTGATTCGCATGTTTTCACCATCCCATAGGAGTTTTTTCCGAGCAAAGAACTCTTGTTGACCTCTACTGTTCTCCCGTCTAAGCATATAGCTTCGTATGGCTAAATTACCCATCAACACGGTTTCTGTCATAGGTCCCGCATAATCAAAAGAAGATGTGAG
>JABXHZ010000072.1 GCA_013373335.1 Cyclobacteriaceae bacterium
AATTAAAAATCATCCGAAAATAATCGGGTTTAATCTTCTTTTTCCTCCTCTTCCTTACGGACCGGGATTGCCGGTTGCCCCAACCCTACAGAGCGTTTTAACCCGCTTAGGGTAGCTTTCCACCAGGTGCTAAACATGAATTTGGAAGTATCCCGCTTTACATAAATATCGCTAAGAACGGTATAACCAAAAAGCTTGCGTGGATTGTTATTCTTAACCAGGGTATTTGCCAAGAAAGTCATTAAGGAAAGCTTTCCGGTCCCTTTTTCCAAGGTCATCGAATCCAAAAAATCCACTTTTAGGTTTTCATAATGAAAGCGCATATTTCCTATGGCCTCATGATCATCCATCCGGAAACTCCAATCTCCGGACACCACTTGGGCACCTTCCCGAGCATTCAAAAAAGCACCTTTTGAGAGAATGTCATTCAAAGGCTCCAAAGGCATAGGCCCCAATTGAATCGTCACATCCATCGGATAAGGCTCCTCAAAAAACAAATGACTTTGCATGTTGATTTCTCCCTCTCCCATCAACTTGGTATTGGCAATAATCTCCATTTCAGAAATTGGATGTTCCTCGGATTCCCGACTTGTAGCAATCGGAGCAAAGGCTGCCGTAACATCTTCAAATTTAATTTCCCCTGGCAAAGGAGACCCCGGAGAAAATTCTTGGTATCGGATTCTTCCTTGACTCAAGAACAGGGAATCAATAAAAAGAGAAATGGGCATTTCTTGAAGAATCTGTTGAGGCATGGGCTTGTATACTCCTTCTAAGATTGGAAGTCGTTTATCCCGGAAGATATCCAGTTGAAAATCCTCTCCGCTGACCTTATGGGCAATAACTTTTTGCTCCTCAAAATAAGCTGGGAAGTCTATCTGTTCGACCCGAAGTTTATCAATTTTTAAATCCACTGCATCGGTCTGAAATCCTCTTTTCCGTAAATAGGCATATCTCCCCATCGCGGGTGCATACCGAACTTGATCGAGCTCTAAATTTTCCCCATCAAACAATACATTCCCTACTCGAACTGATTCGAGACTATCTTTGGTATAAAACTCATAATCTCCAAAAGAAACCCGGGAATCTCCCTCCAATAATTCCTCCAAAATGGAGTGATCCGACATTTGGGTTAAATCCCAATCCAAACCCTTGAGCTCAGCATCGATTTCCTGAAAAGTCAATCCATTTACCGGCCCTTTTTCCTTTTGATGAATCGCTATTTTCCCATTATCCAAGGCAATTTGTCGCAAAAGAATGGATTGAATCAAGCCATCGTTGGTAGAGGTTTTACTTGTTTTGGATTTGGTTTCTTTCTCACCTTTTGAATTGAGAACAAGTTTTAAATCCGGCCCCTTGATCCGTAGATTTTCTATGTCAAAAATTCCTGTTTCCTGAACAGCCGCCAATTTATTATTCCGAATCCCCACTTCTTCAATGGTTCCTTGGAAATAGGGTTTTTCTTCATTTTGAGGGTCAATGGGATTGATGGTTAAACCTACAAAAACGGTTTCATCCTCCTTACTATCAAAATTGAATTGGGAAAAAGCTACCTCGTGAACACTGTCCGGAAGACTGAATTGAAAGTCATTCAAGGAAATGGAAATATTACTAAAAAGTCCTGAAACGTCCTGCCGAATATTCGATTCATCATCCAGCCTCAAATCTTTAACACCAAGGTCAAATTTGGTATTGATGGACTGGCTCTCTTGCCCATTTTTTTGAAAAAGTAGGGAAAAATCGGCATTGGAAGCCATCACTTCTCCGATTTGCACTTCAGAAATCACCTGAATATCCCGCATTCTCTTTTTTGAACCGGAGCGTTCAGAAGCTTCAATATCAGGTCGAATCTCCAAATTGATATTACTCCCATCCACTAATAAGCGATCTAGCAATAGAGTATTCTCGAATAAAAACTCTTCTAGATTCAAGCCCTCAAATGACACCATAGGCAATACCAAAGAAAGTCCTAATCTACTTTCCAGGTTTTCACCCGGAACCAAGCGAAGGGTATCAATCACAAGGGATTGGGTTTTTGTATTAAACTGCAAATGATTTGTAGCCACATCATAATCTCCTTGGGCTAGGCTAAAGGAATAATCCGCCAAGTCCAAAATAATTTCATCAGAAAAAAATGTCTTGGATGGATCAGTTTCCTGAGAAGGATCTAAATAAAAGCCCTTCAAAAAAAGTGACAAATCCTCTTCTGCAAAACTAATTTCCTTCCTTCCAGAATAATCCGTAAAGTCTAATTTGCCGGCTTCAAACCGGACCGAATCAATGGAAACAGTACGGAAATAAGCAGAAAGCAACTGCCCAAAATCTTCCATGGAAGCGGGACTCACAGAGGTTTTTGGACTGGTGTTTTTCTGAAATTTGGTATACTTGAATTCTGGTTTGGGAACAAAAATCTCGTTGACGACCAAAACTTCTTCCAAAAGCGCCGCAGGAATATCAATTCCCTTTACTTGGAAAAAGGGGACTTGAATATCCAATGCCACTGATTTTCCATAAATATCAAGTGCCTGACGGATGTTGTTTGGATTTTCTGGACGGAGTGAAAAATCCCGGACTTCTATCAAGTCACGCTTGGAGTCAATGACTACCTGACCCGCTCGGAACATGTGGAGATTATCCCGTAATTTCAATTGGTATTGATCGAGACTGAGAACCATCTCTTTAGCCAAAAGAATATCCCTAAGCTTCAAAGCCGAATCCAAGGAAACCTGGACTTGGTCCAAGCTGAGACTGAATTTCTCAAATCCGATGTCATCAGCGCGAATTCCAGAAGCATTTTTGAATTGAATTTTCCCATCCCGTAGATCAAAGTTCCCGATTCTAGCCTCGCTAAGAAAACCTGTAAGAAGATTGGATGTCTGGAGACTATCCATTTGGGAACGCTCTTCTTTACGCAATTCAGTCAATTCAACATCTGGAGCATCAAGAAGTATTTTCTCTACATCTAATTTCCCCTGATTGTAAAGTTTTTTGAGATCTGCTTCATCAAATTCCAATTTGGCCAATTTAGCATTGATCGTTTGGTTGGGTGCAATTTCAACCCCAACTCCATCTCGAGGGACCAACTCAAAACCCTCTACCAAGATCCGATCTAGAAAGGAGGAGGCTGTCACTTTTCTTCCCCGGATAATATGGTATTTATCTGAAAGGTACATGGCGAAATCATTCAATTCCATCGCAGCATCTTTCCCATAGAAAAACTGATTGACTTTACGCTCCTCATCATTTCCGAGGTAAAACTCCACCATTTTAAAATCAAATTCATTCGCCTCAATTCGATTTTCTAGGCTATCTACAGATCCGGTGGATAAAAATTGCCCACCATTCACTGAGAGTTCTTTAATATGAATTGAATTAAGCAGCCCCTCAATTAGATCATTCAAATTTCCGGAACCTTTATTTTCTCTAGCAATGGCTTTATTGTGAAAGACTTGGATGGTTGGATCGTTTAGGATGATTTCATCAATTTCAAGATCTGAATCCCGAAAAGCCCGATTCAAATCAACATTTCCTACCCGAAGTTCATCAAGCTGCAATTGATAAAAAGCCGCACTTTCTTGATTTCGATCCGGATCAAGAGAAAATTCTTTAATCCGAATTTGTTTTTCCATGGAACTGATAAAAACCTCCCCTGCATAGATGGTATGCACCTCATCCGGTAAAGAGAATTGTACCTGTTGAAGTTCAAAGTCAAATCCCTGGGCATTAAAGGGATTTAGCCATTCTTGATTTTGACGCCAATCTACATTGTAAATATGCAGCCGAGTATTTTGAGCATGAATGGATTTTGGACTTAAAAAATTCTCAAAAAACAAATTGGCATCCTGGATTTCAATATTTTCAATAAAAATCCCCCCGAGTATTAGCTTATCAATACTTTTCTTGATTTCATTTTCAAGGCGCTTTACTCCAGAGATTTTTTCTTCTTCGGCTATAGCTTGTTTTGCTTCTTTTTCCCCAGGTGGAAGTTGAAGGGATAGATTAGGATTATCAAGCTTTATATCTCCAATAACCAAGAATTTATCCTCCCAGTCATACCATACGTCACGGATACTCAATTCATCCAATTGGAAATCAAATAGAACCTGGCCCTCATTTCCTTCTGCTAGTGGATCCGGATGCAATACCACCCCAGATAAGAACACCCCTCTTCGAAGCAATGAAAAATTCAGGCTATTGAATTCAACTTGGTAAACCCCTCCTGTCGCTTCATTTATTTTTAATCTTGTCCAATTGAGCAATATAAAATTAGAACCGAAATAGACTATAAATTCTATAAAGAGTATAAAAAGCACAAAGCCAAAAACAAACTTCAGCGCACGCTTTCGCTTGGGGTGATGAGTGAGTTTATCTCGGATTCCTTTGAGCATGAAATTAAGTTTGATGAAAAATAACCAAATCCCAGTTAAAAAGTAAAAAAGCAGCCAATCTTAGCTGCTTTTGCTGTAGGAGAAGGATTCGAACCTCCACGGAGCAGTTAGGCAATAGTCCGGTTTGAGCCATGCTTTTTCCCTTATCCCCACCCCCGAGACAGGAGGGCTTGTCTGCCAATTTCAACATCCTACAGGATTATATTTTAAGACCGCGGCTTTTCCGGTGGTCGATTCATTCAAAAGAAAAGCGACGAATAACTTACAGTCTAAAAATGAACTGTCTCCCTTGCTTACACGCCGCCTCTTATTTTTTTCAGCCTTTTGCTGATTAGAAATCAAATCCATATTTGAATTTCTGATGTGTCAAAATTAATAAAAGCTTTCTTTTATTACGCTTTTGATAAAATAATTTATGTTTTTTTACATTATTTTTATTAAAAATATTTTTCTGTTATTTTTTTGATAAATAGACCCTGAATTAAAGAGACTCCATTAACAAATCTTCAATCCGAATCAGGCTTAGAAATTTCCTTAGGGCAAAAAAAAACCATGAAATAGAATTCCATGGTTTTAATCAATTAACAATAAACCCAAAATAACCTGCTGTAGGAGAAGGATTCGAACCTCCACGGAGTTGTTAGGCATTCACGAGCTCGATAAATGCTTTGTCCTTGGATCCCCACCCCCGAGACAGGAGGGCTTGTCTGCCAATTTCAACATCCTACAGTATGAATTAGAACTTTTAGCCGTTTGACTGTTTCAAATATACAGCAATTGGATTCTTTTTTACAAATAATTCAAATATTTAATTAATTTTTTACATTATTTTTAACGGAAACGATTTAATATTAACTATTCGTAAATATTCAAAGGATAAAAAACAGGTTTATTGACTTTTTTTCAAGGAGATTTTTTTGCCAGATAGGGAAAAAAATGTGCTTTTCTTCCTTCGGTCTGGAAAATCATGGAGTATTTTGACTCAAAAAGCAAAAAAGTTATACCGTACCTCTTTTAGGATTACTCGAACTTCACATAATCCTCCCATCGGTTCAAAACCTGTTGGAAGTCCTCGGGAAGTTCAGATTCAAAAAATAATTTCTCTTTGGTTATAGGATGGACAAAACCCAAGGACTTGGCATGAAGGGCTTGTCTGGGCATGATTTGAAAGCAGTTATCAACAAAGGATTTGTATTTGGAGAATTGGGTGCCCTTTCGAATCTTATCTCCACCATACATGGAATCGCTAAATAAAGGATGACCAAGGAACTTCATGTGCGTTCTGATCTGATGAGTTCTTCCCGTTTCCAACCTACATTCAATCAAGCTGACATACCGTAGATGTTTCAGAACATTCCAGTGGGTAACGGCATGCTTGCCTTGAGTTCCATCTGGGTAGACATCCATCACCTTTCGGTCCTTAGCGCTTCTCCCTACATGACCTGTGACTGTCCCCTCATTTTCTTGAAAATCCCCCCAAACCAAAGCCCAATAAGTCCGCTCTATCGTATGGTGATAAAACTGCGCGGCTAATCCAGTCATTGACTCTTCTGTTTTGGCAATCACCAAGAGTCCTGAGGTATCCTTATCAATTCGATGAACTAATCCTGGTCGACCCGTATTCCCTTTCATTTCTGGAAGTTGCTGAAAATGATAAACCAAGGCATTCACCAAGGTACCGGTCCAATTGCCATGCGCAGGATGCACCACCATTCCAGCAGGTTTATTCACAACCAGAAGATATGGATCTTCAAAAATGATGTCCAAAGGGATATTTTCAGGAACCACCTCGGTATCCCGAGGCTCTTTGGGCAACATAACCCTGATATCATCAAGTGGCTTTACCTTGTAATTGGATTTGGTCGGCTGATCATTGACCAAAACAAAGCCATTGTCAATGGCTTGCTGAACTTTGTTGCGTGTAGCATTGGCTACTTTTTCGGTCAAGAATTTATCGATACGAATGAGCGATTGTCCTTTGTCTACAGCTATCCGATGATGCTCGTAGAGGGCAACGTCTTCTTCATCAAATTCATCTTCCGAGGGCAACATGGTGTAAAAATACAAGTATCTCCCGTAACTTTCCCAAAAGCTTTCTCATGCTAATTCCAAATCCCATCATAAACCAAGTACTGGATCATCCTTTATTGGAAGAGAAGGATGTGGAGCTGTCCATCAAAAGGTTGGATTTGATTCATGATTTGGTGCCGGGGAACAAGTTTTTCAAGCTTAAGTACAACTTAGAAAAAGCCACAAAAGAAAATAAAAACACCCTATTGACATTTGGAGGAGCTTTTTCAAATCATATTCACGCTGTTGCAAATGCGGCTCATTCGATGGGTTTAAAGGCAATTGGCGTAATCAGGGGAGAGAAAACCTTTCCCCTAAACCCCACCCTATCGGACGCAAAAGCAAAAGGGATGCGGCTGCATTATATTTCACGAAGTCAATACCGTGAAAAAACCGAGGAATACTTTATACAAGAGCTACACCAATTATTTGGGGACTTTTACCTTATTCCAGAAGGTGGAACCAACCAGGAAGCCATACAAGGAACGCAAGAGATTCTACAAAAAGAAGATGAAGTTTACTCTCATATTGCTTTATCTATCGGAACCGGTGGTACCTTTTTAGGAATCTTTCAAGCTTGCCAAATCCAGCAGAAGGCCTTAGGCTTTTCATCCCTAAAAGGGAATTTTATCCAAAAAGAAATTGAAGAGCTATCCGAAAAATATTCGATTCAAACGCCCAAACACTACCAAATTTTTACTGAATACCATTTTGGTGGATATGCCAACTATGATCAATCACTGATTGAATTCATCTGGTGGTTTTATGAAAATTTTGGGATAGTACTCGATCCGGTTTATACTGGAAAAATGTTTTTTGGCCTTTGGGACTTAATTAAGAAAGGATATTTTCCTAAGGGCTCTAAAGTTTTGGCAATCCATACAGGAGGAATCCAAGGAAATAGAGGGTTCACTTTCCAGACTGGAATTAAGCTTCCGAGTCTTTAAGGGTATAATAATCCTGGGATTCTTGGGGGTGAATTTCTAATACATTAGCCAACACCAACCGAACTAGTGTTTTACTTGCAAGAAATCGGGGTAGCTTGGCTTCTCGCATGTATTCGACGAGAGTTACTTTTCCCTTCTCCCCAAGAATCTTCATCAATTTTTCTTCCTTAGGGCCATAGGTGAAAACAATATCCCTTGGGTTTTTGCTGCGCTTGAGGATTTCCCATACCTCTTTACTTGCCTGAACGGTCCGATCTGCTACCCGAATGAAGGCTTTCTTCCGTTTTTCTTCAATCAAAAAATGAGGACGGCTTATACTTCTCTGAATTTTAAAAATTGCCACCCCTTTCTTTTCATTGATTTTAATAACCTCAACTTCATAATCCAAGGAAGGTTGAATCAATTCCCGAATAGCCTTTTCCAAAACAAACACTTCCTCCTCAATAAATCGCTGCCCACTCACCGTACCATCATCATCCACTCCCACCAACAATTGTCCTCCCTCAGCATTTGCCAAGGCAATGATTTCACGAACAATTTTCTCCGGGAATGCTGCTTTCTTCTTGAATTCCAGCTGAAACCCTTCACCCTTGGCCGCAAGCCTTTTTACTTCTTGAAGAGTCATGATTATACTTTTTATTTGCCTGGGCCCTGATTCAATTCTGCCAAGCGATTTTTTAGACTCATCCACTCATCGCGGAGTCGTGCAGCTTCCATAAAGTTTAATTCCTTAGCCGCTTTTTCCATTTGCTTTTGAGTCTGAGAAATTAATTTTTCCAATTTCTCCTTACTCAAATATTGTACAACCGGATCCGCAGCAATTGCACCTTCACCAGGCATTGGCTCCGCATAGACCTTTGCATTTTTCTTGGAATCGGCCACTTTGGTTTGACCCATGATTTTCTCCCTCGATTTAATAACTGTTTTGGGAGTTATACCATGCTCTTCATTGTAGGCCATTTGAAGCGCTCTCCGTCGCTTAGTCTCATCGATGGCCATCTGCATGGAATCCGTTATGTGATCGGCATACATGATTACTCGACCTTCAGAATTTCGTGCAGCCCGTCCGATTGTTTGAACCAAACTCCGCTCATTTCGAAGAAAACCTTCCTTATCCGCATCCAAAATAGCCACCAAAGCTACTTCTGGTAAATCCAATCCTTCCCGAAGCAAATTCACACCCACCAGCACATCAAATATCCCCAAGCGTAATTCACGAAGAATCTCAACCCGATCAAGAGTTTTCACTTCCGAGTGAATATAGCGGGATTTCACCCCGGCCCGCT
>JABXHZ010000145.1 GCA_013373335.1 Cyclobacteriaceae bacterium
CAAGGTTGGTTCCGCCTAATATTCCGACTTTCATACGTTTTTATTTAATGGTAGAAAAACTCGAAAACTACTTGATTATCAGACGAAAGCTATTGTAAATTTTGAGTATTGCAAAATTAAATTTTGGATTTTTCTAGGATTTGTGGTACAAATCAAAATTATCTATTTCAACATCATTTTTCCTGACTTGAATTCAAGTCGAAAAAGAAGAAAATCCTGCTAGTTTCCTGAAAATCAGTAGAAAACTGTTATGTCAATATAAAATTGAGTAGTAGGGGAGAGTCAAAAAATTCTGAATTTTGACCGTGCTTATTTACCGATACAAAACTTGCTAAAGATGTTTGCCAGAAGATCATCGGTGGTAATCTCACCTGTGATTTCTCCGAGATAATATAAAGATCTTCGGATATCCATGGCCAGAAAATCATTGGTTACCTGATTATCCAAACCATTTAATACATCCAATAGAGATTCCCTCGTTTTAGTTAGGCTGTCATAATGCCTGATGTTGGTAACAATCGTATTTCCCGTTTTGAATTTATCCAGATTAACCAACTCAAGGATTTTAGACTTCAATCCATCCAAATTCTCTTTTTTACCAGCAGAAATAAAAATAGTATCTGGGTGGTTTTCTTTAAGTTCTTTGACCAACTCTGGATTTGCCTTATCAATTTTATTGGCCACTTTCAAAAAAGGGACTCCAAAATTTTCGAGTTTGTTGATATCCCGATTGATTTCCACTAGATCTGTATCGCTCAAATCAAACAGATAAAGGATCAAAGAAGCCGTTTTCATTTTTTCTTGAGTTCGGCTCACTCCAATCGCCTCAATGGTATCGGTGGTCTCACGCAAACCTGCAGTATCAATAAAACGGAAAATGACGCCTCCTATATTTATTTCATCCTCTATAAAATCCCGAGTTGTTCCCGCAATGTCAGACACAATGGCTTTTTCCTCGTTGAGCAGCGCGTTTAATAGGGTTGATTTTCCAGCATTAGGTTTACCAGCTATGACTGTGGGAACCCCATTTTTAATCACATTTCCTAAATCAAAGCTTAAAATCAATTCCTCAACCACTCGAAGTAACTTTTCGACTAATACCCGCAAATCATCTCTACTTGCGAACTCCACGTCTTCTTCGGTAAAGTCCAATTCCAATTCAATGAGTGACGCAAAATGAATTAACTGGGATCGGAGTTCCTGGATTTCCGAGGAAAATCCGCCACGCATTTGATTTAGAGCTGCCGCATGGGATGCTTCCGAATCAGCATGGATCAAGTCTGCTACTGCTTCCGCTTGGGCCAAATCAAACTGACCGTTTAAGAAGGCGCGTTGGGTGAATTCTCCGGGTTTAGCTGGACGGGCTCCTTTTTTAATTAAAAGTCGTATGACTTGGTTAATAATATAAGAAGATCCGTGTGTGGAGATTTCTACTACATTTTCCTTGGTAAAGGATTTTGGAGCAATAAAAATAGAAACTAATACCTCGTCAATGATTCGATCCCCATCCCGAATAGTTCCGAAATGAATGGTATGACTGGGTTGTTTCTCCAAATTTTTTCCGAAAAAAACCTGATTGGTTAACTGGATGGCATCTTTTCCGGAAAGACGAATTACTGCAATAGCGCCGACTCCCTGAGGAGTTGCCAAAGCAACGATGGTATCTTGCTGTTCAGCTAAGGAAAAGCTCATGGTTTAGGGCGGAAGGCCTTTTCAATCAATTCATTAAGGCTAGCTATAAAAGCGTCAGGTTGTCTGTAACCCGGCAATTGGGCAATATTTTGAAGCTTTGGTTCAATGACTACAAAATTTGGATAGGAACGTACCCGCATAGCAGCTGCCATTTGTGCTTCCGAAAATTTCTTGCCCATAAAGTCAAATGTCCGTTGGGTATCTTCGGCATTCAACTTTACCGCGTAAAAATTAGCGTTGATGTATTCAATCACCTTGGGATCAGTGAAGGTTTCATTATCCATTTTTTTACACCATCCACACCAATCTGTATAAACATCCACCAGAAGCATTTTGGGATTGGATTGATTCGCAGCGACAGCTTCTTCAAATTTCAACCAGGTAATTTTATCCTGAGAAAATCCAGTTGCTGCAAATAGTAAAAAGAAGAAAAGGAATAATAACTTTTTCATATTACGAACTAAACGCCTTTGCCTCATTTTGGGTTCCGAATTTAATTTTTGAGCGATATCTCGTTAATCCTACTGATGCAAAGAAAATAATTCCGGCAACAGTAACCATCATGCCCGCTATCGAAGAGTCCAATAAATAGGCCAAATAATAACCGGTCAATGAAACCGTAATTCCAAAGATCAAGGTCAACTGAATTAATTGCTTTAATTGGCGTGTCCAAAGGAAGGCAGTGGCTGGCGGAACAACCAATAAAGCTACTACCAAAATTGCTCCTACGGCTTCGAAACTACTTACGGTTGTATAGGATACCATACTCATCAATCCAAGATTTATGGCAGAGGCAGGAATTCCAATTACAATTCCGAATTTTTCATCAAAGCTGGTCAATTTTAATTCCTTGTAAAAAAGGGAAATAAATGCGGTCACTAGAATGAGATTGAGAATAGCCAGCCACATGATTCGGGGGCCTAAATTTTTACCCGTATCAATAATCCATAAATCGATAGGTAAATAGGCGATCTCTCCGTAGAGAACACACTCTTGATCCAAGTCAACTCGATAAGCAAAGGCGCTTATTAAGATAATTCCAATAGCAAATAATAGGGTAAATGTAATTCCAATTGAGGCATCCAACTTTACACGGGCCTTTTTACGTAGCCAATCGATCATCAAAGTAGCTAGTATGCCGAGGATTCCAGCTCCAATGATAACTTCCAGCCCCCTTTGGGTTCCAGATACCAAAAAACCGATGACAATTCCGGGAAGCACTGCGTGAGAAATAGCATCACCTGTCATAGCCATTTTTCGGAGCATCAAAAAGACTCCCAATAATCCACAAGAAATAGCGATCAATGAGGCTGTAAAAATGATTAGAAAGGCGTTTTCGTCAAAGGTCATCATGGTCTCGGGGGATAGTTTCCTGATGGGGATCCAGTCGTGGATAATTCAACCTATTTTCCAATAAAGCTTCAAGTTCAGGAGTTATTAAATGTTCCAGCTTTTCAGCCGATTCATGGACATGATCTGGGGCAATATTCATGTATTCATTGAGATAAAGTTCCCATAATCTATGAAGCCTCACAATCCGTTTAGCTTCCATTTTTCCAGGTTTTGTTAATTTGATAAGATCTTGGTTAATAAATAATTGACCTTCTTTTTCTAAATTTTTGATTGATTTAATTATGGCCTGTTTTTGATGAGGATATAGATGGGTCAATTCCTCTAAGGTTAAGGCAGGTTTTCCAAGTTCTTCTGCTTTATAAATACTTTTTAACACATGATCTCGCTGGGTTTTATCAATGTATTTCTTTCGATGATAAGACCGATAAAGTATGCCTTTTTTTGGAGCAAATAGAAAGGAAAGGAAGGCTATGATTGATAGTATAACCACAACCCAAGGTCCTG
>JABXHZ010000447.1 GCA_013373335.1 Cyclobacteriaceae bacterium
AGTCCGGGAGAAGCTTGATTTGAGGAACTATGAGATTTGATTTCCACTTCTCCTACGAGCTCGGTAATAAGATTTAAATCCAGTCCACCCAATCGATAAATGGTGACTTTTTCATCTTCCATCCCCACGATAGTACTTTCCAGGCCCACTTCGCAACTTCCTCCATCCAAAATGTAAGGAATTTGCTCGCCCAATTGCTGAGCCACATGCACAGCCTTAGTAGGGCTTATATAGCCAAAAGGATTAGCGCTGGGAGCAGCTAAGGGGAAACTTAATTCCTTCAGCAGCTTTAAGGTGAGCGGATGCTTCGGCATCCTTACCGCCACTCGATTTAATCCAGCGGTTACCAAATCAGGAATAATGGACTTTTTTTCAAGTAATAAGGTCAATGGTCCCGGCCAGAATTCTTTGGCAAGCCTTTGAAGGATTTCCGGAATATCCGCAACAAATGAATTAACCTTTTCAATTGAATCGGTGTGAACGATCAAAGGATCAAAAGAAGGACGATTTTTAGTTTGAAAAATTTTTGCAACAGCATCCACATTCAAGGCATTTCCTGCCAATCCATAGACCGTTTCGGTCGGAATGCCTACCAGTTGGCCAGCCTCCAAAAATTCTTTTGCCTTCTCTATGTCTTGACCTATCAAAGCCATTTTATTGACAGAAGTCTTTTACCCAACTTTCAGCCTCTTGATACCCTAAGGAGAGGGCCATTTGCAGATCAGCACAACCCTCCGCTTTCTCATTCAATGCACTCAAGCGAGTCACTCCCAATAAATAGTAGGCAGCACCATTCTTAGGATCCAAGTTGACAGCATTAGTCAAAGATTCCAAAGCACCAATAGGGTCATTATTCCCCATTTGGGCTTTCCCTTTATTGAAATAAACCAAGGCTTGATTAGGATTAACCTGCAATGCCATATCAAAGTCCAAAATGGCATCTTCGTAGTACTCGATCCCCAAAAGTGCCAGCCCTCTATTGTAATAAATATCGGTTTGCTGTGGGTCCAAGCGGTTGGCCATATTGTAATCGGACACGGCCTCTTTCAAATTACCCAACTCAAAATGAGCATTTCCTCGGTTAAACCATGGCTTGTAGCTGGCAGAATCTACTTCGATAGCTTCAGAGAAAACAGAAATTGCCTCCTTATATTTTTCTTGTTGAAACAGGGCAACTCCCTTTGCATTGAGCGCCTGTCCTTGGGTAGCATTATTTTCTAACACCCGATCAAAAATGGCTACCGCTTCTTCCCATTGCTGGCTATCCATTTTTTCAATTCCGGCTTGCATCAATTCTTCCTCACTAGGTGTACAAGCTATAAGGCTGAAAATAAACAGCCCCAAAATCCAAATTTTCTTCACTTCTTCATTGATTTTGCGCAAAGATAGGGAATCAAGCGCTTTTGTTGAGGTCGGCTTGCATAATCTCCCGGTATTCACTGGGAATAGGTACTGGATTCATATTTTTCATGGAAACCGAAACCATAATCGTCTTACAAGTGGCAAAAATCTTTTCCCCTCTTTCGTCCAGTAAAACCTGTTCCAAATCAAAAGAGGTATTCCCAATACGACTGCATCGCACGAATGCCTTGACTTGGTCCTCCATATGAATGGGTTTGAGATAATCCAATTCAATTCGCGCTACCACTGTCCCTACTTCCATAATATTCCAACCACAGCGCTCATAGAGATACAGCGCTCGAGCATGTTCAAAATAATTGAAATAGATCCCATTATTGACATGCATGTACCCATCTATATCTGAAAAACGAACTTGGATAGGTACTGAAAAATCAAAATTTCCTAGAATATCCTTGGGATTCATGACTTACAGCAAAATCTCAGATTTACTGGTTTTTTCGAGCATTCTGAGAATTGAAGGATTATATCCAATCATATCCACAACAGAATCGAAAGAAAACCACGCTAGGGAAATACTTTCCTCGCTAATTTGTAACGGTTCATCCATATCTGCTTCCAACAAAAAGCGAACATCATAATGATAATGTTCCGGTACGTGCGGACGCTCTGGAATGATGTGTTTATCCAAGTCAAAAATTTGTTCCTCAACCAATCGAAGATTTTGAAGTCCGCTCTCCTCTTTGGCCTCTTTGAGGGCTACTTCAATCAAATTTTCATTTCCATCGGAATGCCCTCCAAGTTGTAACCAACGCCCAAGCTTTCGGTGTAGGGTTAGTAGAGTATGTGTTCTCTTTTTATTTACAATCCAAGAAGAGGCAGTAAAATGACCAGCTAGCCGCTCTCGCTTGTAGGCAAGCGGATCTTCTGTCAAGGAAGTAAAATCAGAAATAAACAACGCTTCCTCCTCATAGGGAGTTCGGTAAAGTTCCAGTTGTTTGCGAAAGGTAAATCTATCCATGCTTGGTTTCGAATATTCGATCAATCATTTGATCGAAAGGTTGGGCATCTTCATACAAACGGTCCGAATAGACCGTTACCAGAAGTTTAAGGTAACTGGGTTTATTGTCAATACTGATTTTCTCGATACTTACATTTCCGAAAAGCTGAGAAATCCGCTGATTTTCGGAGGGTGCTTGCAAGGGTGGCTTAAGGTAAAACTTTTCTGTGGTTTTTACTTGATCATTTATTTCTTCCATTTTCCGATCAAGGCTCACTTGCTTATACCCCAAAGCTAGGATGCGTCTCGAAAAAGCCAAGAAAAGCTTGGAAAAAGTTTCTGGGGTAAAGGGAGAATCAAATGTTACTGCAAAACCATTTGCGTAGGGAGACTGAAAAAGATGAACCTGAGGACTTTCATTGATTCCGGTTCTTTTTAGATGATAGTTTCGATAGACTCGATCAAACAAACTACTTGCTTCATCACTTTCCATCCACTGTTCTATTTCCACCAAATCAGCCTCTTTGAATTCATAATTCTCCTTAACCTTAACAGGAGATTTCGCTGTACTCTTAAATATTTTCCCAAAAAGGTCGTCAAAGAAGCTATTCATCAGCTTTTAATTTTAAAATTCCCGCGGGAGTTAATAGGATTTCCCCTTCATCAATCAGCTCCCGGATCAATTCTAAGGCAAAATCCGCATTGGAATAATTTACCTGATTGATGAGTGATTCTTGTTCTAACTCACCAGCTAGCCGCAAAGTTTCAATAATCCACTTTCTGAGCTTCTCCCCTAAAGCCCCTGGATCCTTTCGATGAGCGATACACCAGTCACAAATCCCACAGATCTCATCCGTTTTCTCCCCAAAATATTCCTGAATAAATTGAGTTCGGCATATCAAATTTTGATGGACATACATGACCATACTTTTGGCCTTTTCCAAAGTCAACTCTCTTCGCAAGCTTATCCTCTTAGCATTCAAGGGAAGTTTAGCCGCATCATATCGTGGAGTCAAAAAGGTGATTTGCGGTTTATCTTTTCTTTTTTCATAATCTGCAATTTCTAGCTGAGCCATCCTTTCCAAAAGCTTCACTAATTCCGACTCCTTTAAATCCAGAAACTTGGCAAGTTTAGATTCTTGAATTTTGATGTATTCAGAAAACAAATTCCCCCCGTAGGTTCGAAGCAAGATCTTTATCACCGGATCCAATCGGGCTTGAGAAATCTGAAACTCATACAGCTGTTGAGGATTGACCAGAAAATGAAGCCTCGATGGGCTGTAATAGCTCTCGCTCAATCCAATGAATCCTTCCTCTTCCAATACCTTCAAGGCATAGAAAGTCTCTAAAACTCCCAAATGATAGGTTTTTGCAAATTCTCCCCAATCAAAATCAAAGCTGCTAAGCATATTACTTCCCACGGCAATCTGAAAATAATTCGCCAAGCATTGGTAGACCTTTTTTATAAAATCAATGGGTGGATAAACCATAGCGGCTCGATCCATCAATTTTTCAAGGTTTTCTTCATTACAAAGCAAAACTGCAAAAGACTTTTTGCCATCACGTCCGGCGCGTCCCGCTTCCTGATAATAGCTTTCAATATTTTCAGGCACATCAGAATGAATGACAACCCGCACATCAGGTTTGTCTATGCCCATTCCAAAAGCATTGGTACAAACCATCACCCGAACCTGATTTTTCATCCAGGCTTCCTGACGTTCAGTCCGGTCCTTTACCGATAGTCCTGCATGATAAAAAGTAGATGAAACTCCCATCTGATGCAGAGCTTTGGCAATTTGTTGGGTCGCTTGCCGGTTTCTCACATACCAAATGGCACTCCCTTCTATTCGATCCAGAATTTCTTTTCCTTTTTCTAGTTTGTTTTCCACCACCCGAACATGGAAGCCTAGATTTTCCCGGGCAAAACTTTGTCGAAATACCTGAGGTCTTTTCATCTCAAGCTTCTCGACAATATCTCCCAAAACCTGAGGCGTGGCAGAAGCGGTCAATGCCAAAACAGGGACTTGGGGATGAAAAGCGCGAATAGCAGCAATTTCTAAATAAGGTGGGCGAAAATCATATCCCCATTGTGAAATACAATGTGCTTCATCTACAGCGATGAGATTGACTGGCATTTGCTTGAATCGCTCAATGAAAATATCAGACTTTAGCCGCTCTGGAGAGACATAGAGAAATTTGTAATTCCCATAGATACAATTGTCCAGAACTCGATCAATCTCCCGATAACTCATCCCGGAGTAAATCGCCTGAGCAAGTATACCTCTGGCGCGAAGTTGGTCTACTTGATCTTTCATCAAGGCAATCAATGGACTGACCACCAAGCAAATCCCTTCTAGAGCTAGTCCTGGAATTTGATAGCAAAGTGATTTCCCACCTCCAGTTGGCATTAGCGCGAGGCTATCCCTGCCATCCAATACCGACTGGATTACTTGCCTTTGGACTGGTCGAAAATCTCCGTATCCAAAAACCTCTTTGAGAATTTCCTTTGCCCGATTTTCCAATTACCAATTCGGTTTTTCCTTGTTCAAAAATGCAGAA
>JABXHZ010000100.1 GCA_013373335.1 Cyclobacteriaceae bacterium
GTAGCGGAAAATAACTTATTGGTATTGACCTATGATAAGCGCGGAGTTGGAGAATCGGGAGGAGTTTATGCAGGTCCGGAAGTTGGCACAAATAATATCAGTAATGAAAACCTTACCCTATTGGCAAATGATGCTAGTGCCGCAGTAAATTTGATTCATCAAGAGTATCAGGGCCTACCGGTTGGATTGCTGGGCTTCAGCCAAGCCGGTTGGATCATCCCCCTCGCTGCCAACAAAAATCCCTTGGTCGAATTCATGGTTTTATTCAGTGGGCCAACGATCACCACGCTAGAACAACTCCGATTTCAGTTTTACACCGATGGAGATCAAGATTTCTGGAAAAATCATTCTGAAGAAGAGGCAAGGTTTCATACATTGAACGACCCGGATCGCTATGATTTTACAGAAACTGACCCTACAGATGCCTTGAGCAATCTTTCAATTCCAGGGCTTTGGCTTTTTGGGGAAAAGGACATTCAAATTCCTGTAAAAATGTGTATTGAGGATCTTAACCTATTAAAAGCACAGGGCAAACCCTATGAATATGTCCTTTTCCCAGAGTTGGGACATAATACAGGGAATGTTGCCTTCAAGGAGCCTTTTTCGATTGCCATAGATTGGATCAAAAGGGAAAGCAGTAAATTAAGAGAGTAGTGTAGTATTATGGGCTGGCTGTAAAAAGGTCCTTATCCTGAAATTGGTTTACCCAAATCTAAATTTGAACACTAAAAACCCTCCTCTGATGATTACTTTACAGGATTCAATAAAAAGTGTAAACTTGAGTCAGAATTTTATCCTTAATCTAAAACACTTTTTTTAGGAGGAGTCAAAAGAAACAGAACTAAAACCCTGGATAATTGGAAAATTTGATTCTAGTCGCTGCAATCCTTGGTCTACTTATTGGACTTGCAATGATCTCAAGGGTTTTTACTGAAACCAAAGATTATTTTTTCATAGGTCTTGTCGTGTTGATGTTAACTCTTGAACTTCTCTTATCCTGGGGTTACTATTCTGGATACAATAATTCCGAAGGAGCTTTTCCTTTCTGGAAATTGCAAAACTACCTAATCATCCCTCCTTCGATTTGGCTCTTTGTTCGGTACAATACAGACGACAACTTCAAGTTTCAAGGGTGGCATTTCCTTTTATTTATCCCAGCACTATTGGCATATGCAATTGAACTGCTTGCCGGTTTGGTCTCCTTTTCCTTGAAAGTTTATGAAGTATGGTTTTGGTATACTGATGTACTACCATTAATGGGTCTGCTCTATGTCATTGGGATATTTTGGCTAAAATATAGCAAGCTTTATTGCCGTCGAGCCATCCCCTTAGGAAAGGATACGAGCATTCAGCGGGCCAAGCTATTTTTACTCATGGCTAGTCTTACCTTATTAGCGACCTTTTGGCTTTTGTTCTCTTTTATTGGTTGGCGCTATTATGAGATCCTAGAATACCTACTCATTTTCTTCTTTTTTGCCTTTGCCTTCCTTCACTTCCTAGAAGGGCGAACCTTTCCGGTCTTGAGTTTGGAAACCAAACAGCAAGAATTCCCCAATTTCAATGACTATGAAAGCCTTAAATTACTGGATGAATTGATGAAGGAAAAAAAGCCTTTCCTGATGCCCTCTTTCCCTTTAAATGAGCTAGCTAAGGAACTGGAATTACCCCCTAGGTATGTATCCTTTTTGATAAATGAGTATGTTGGAAAAAACTACAAGGAGTATATCAATAGCTATAGGATTGAAGCATTTTTAGAAAAGGCTAAATCCGAAGAAAGTAATTATAAGACTTTATTGGGGTTAGCATTTGATTCTGGCTTCAGCAGTAAATCAACTTTTAACCAGGTTTTTAAAGATCAAATGGGCCAGTCCCCTTCTGAATATTTGAAGAGAACCTCCACAAAAACGTCCTAAAACAGGATTTGGAAGTCCGAAAACATGTTTTCGGTCGATATGGAAGATTACAATCCATTGCTTTGGAGAAAAAATGAGATGAAAAAAGCACTAGTTCTCTTGGCAATGTTCTACTGTTTTGGCGCAAATGCCCAAAGTATTGATATCCAGTTTAACAAAAACATCGAGCTGCTAGGATACATCATTGAAATGGGTGAACCCTCCGAAAATGATCCCAATCATCCGATTTCTATTGCCATCCACCAATTTCCTGAGGACAAAAATAATCCAGCATTGACTAAGCTTTTCGAGTTGGGCGAAACCATCGATTATTCCACGCTGGTTCAATTAATGTATAGGTTACCGGAATTTCCTCATGAAGAAGGAATGGAGTATTCGAGTGAAATTTTAAGTAGCACTGCCTATGACCTCCTACTCATTCGATCAATCATTGAACAAGTAAATCAATTTTCAAAGTCCGCTCATTTTGAGGAAGTATGGAAAAATCTGGATTCAGCAAGATCGGCTACCCTCCAACAATTGGATGAGCACAAACCCTCCCAGAAGCTTATCGGCGAATTGGAGCATTTTTATGGGCAGTCTTATTCACAGTATGAAATCGTTCCTAGCCTTACCCTTTGGTCAGGTCCTGGTTTTGGGATTCGAAGCCAGGAAGAAAACAAGGCCACTTTTGTCTTGGGTCCACTGGAAAAAGATTATGATTTTACCAGCGATTTATTTACCAGCCTGACCATACATGAATTTGGTCACTCCTTTGTCAATCATATTGTAGAAGAAAACAACGATATCATCAGTAAAACAAGTGAACTTTTTGAGGAGATCGAGGCCTCGATGCGGCAACAGGGATACAGTAACTGGTCTACTTGTGTCATAGAGCATTTTGTAAGAGCAGGAGAAGTGATCATCCCGGAACTAATGGGAGACAATGCTACCAGTCAATCCAATCTACAGTATCATGTGATAGAAAAGGATTTTATCTACTTGGAATACCTTGTAGATCGTCTTAAGGAATACAGGCTGGATCAAAAACTTAGCTATTCGGAGGCAGTCAGTAGAACGTTGAAAGATTTCCAAAACCATTTTCAACCAGAGAAAGATCAGGTAGAAACGATCCGAGGAGTCCTGCGAAGTGTAGATTCGGAGGAACCTATTCCATTTGCACCTATAGGCATTCCCGGAAAACATTTAGGAACTATTTCAAAACCTGATGGATCCTATGAAATAAATCTATCAAAAGCCTCTCCCAACGATAGCCTGGTTTTCTCATCGCTTGGTTATAAAAGAAAGGCATTCCTCATCTCTGAATTGCCAGCATATTTTGATGTTTCATTGGAAGAAGAGGCAACTTTGCTCAGTGAAATCGTGGTAACCGCAAAGAAAGAAAAAAGTAGGGATGAAAAGTTTGGTAGGACCAAGCCAAGTAAAAGAACCCGAGGACAAAATGGGCTCAAGGAATTTGGATTTGGAGGAGAGCAGGGAATAAGAATTAATGCCTTGAACCCATACTTTCTTGAAGAAGTCTCATTCCATATGAGGTTCAATACCGTAGATAGTGCACTTTTCCGACTCAACATATATGAAATTAATGAAGATGGGCTACCTGGGAAATCATTACTTAAGCAGAATCTATTCGTAAAATCAGAAAAGGGGCAAAATTGGATAAGAAAGCAACTTGAAGAAGAGAGATTATTTATCAATCAGGACATTATCATCACCTATGAGGTAGTGCGAGTATGGTTTAATCCAAGGTCAACTAATGCCCTATACCTAACCTTTGGTAAAGGATACCCTGAAGGAGGTGTTTACTTACGAAGATCGAGTATGGATGATTGGATTACTGATACACCAGAGGCTTTTCCTATTACCCTATATGTCAAAGGAAAAGTGTACTAGGAAGCTGATGAATCTTTTTTTACCTAAGAAATGAAAAACTCTGTCCAGAAAAGGTTAAGGTAATTTGGATGAAGGAACATGTATAAAATCGAGTAGATTATATGGAATGAAAGAATCTTTTTGAAAAGCCTGTCTCATATTGATGCATCAAATATTCTAAAACACAATGGCTTAATATTTTTTATCAAGTGAAAACTCTTCCTGGATCAGGTGGCCTATATGGGTAAACAGTTGAATACTGAGTGGACATTTTTGGACTTACTTACAATATTCTTGAAATTGGAAAACCCTAAGAAATAACACGTTAAATAGTAACTGACTTCTCTTTAAATCCTGAAGTAACTCTTCCATATATGAAAACCAACAACCTATTCATTTTTGTATTTCTTCTCCTATTCACTGCCTGCACCAATCAGGAATCTT
The DNA here is from genome assembly GCA_013373335.1 of Cyclobacteriaceae bacterium. Taxonomy (GTDB): domain Bacteria; phylum Bacteroidota; class Bacteroidia; order Cytophagales; family Cyclobacteriaceae; genus Algoriphagus. The sequence goes on from JABXHZ010000100.1 coordinate 4,230, forward strand.
CCGAAAAACAATCGGACACCTCCGTTACGGAATTAGAAGGTACTGATTAAAGAGAAATTATTGCTGTAGACATTCTTTTGGATCCAGATCAAATCATGCTGGGTATTTCAAAAGAATACAATGATAAAATGCGGGAGAATTATCCAGAAGGATTTGAGTTGGATGAAAGTCATAAGCCACATATCACAGTAATTCAAGCTTTCATTGATAAATCAGACCTTGTAGCTATTGAAAAAGAATTACAGGAAATCATAAGTGCCGTTCCCATTTCGGAAAGAAGTTTTATTGCTAATGGCTTGTACTACATCCCATACGAGAATAAAGGATTGGCAGGGATTACAATAGAAAAGGACAACTTAATGGACTTCCATAATCAGGTAATTGAAATGATGTCATCCTATTCAATTGCCAATGGAACAGGCGAAGCATTCGTTCCCAGACCGGACGGAGAAAATATCATGCAGCCAACGGTTGATTATGTGAATTCTTTCGTTCCTATGGCAAGCGGTGAAAAATTTAATCCACATGTAACGATAGGAACAGCTTTTGAAGATTTTGTGAAATCAATGTTGGAAGAACCTTTTACTCCCTTCACATTTAACATTCAATCCGTGAGCATCTATCAATTAGGGGAGTTGGGTACTGCACAAAAGCAATTGCTTACGATTGAATTTTAAGATGATTATTGAATTCTTCTCTTAGGTTTGGATTGTATCTACTTTTTTAATTGCCCAAAATCAGGAGTTCTAAACGAACCCTCTTCTTCCCCGATCGCATATGGTCACTTAATCCCTTTTTTGCTACCTATTTCACAAGACCATAAAAATCAATAGATTAGGTAAGTCATTTAACCCTTCCCAGCCATGATAACCATTTCTTCAAAGGACAGCTATCGTCTTACCTCCTTATTGATGATCCTATTGATCCTCGGCATACAATGGGGATTTTATAGACCTTACCTCAGCCAGTTTCCTAATTTTGTAGACTCCACTCCAACTATCCATATTCATGGAGCCTTATTAATGGCTTGGATGGTGCTGCTAGTGGTGCAGCCTATGCTCATCTATTTGAAAAAGGCAAAATGGCACCGAAGCCTTGGTAAAGTTTCCTGGTTACTGGGGCCCTTAATCATTGTCTCCATGTTCTTGGTGGGAAGAGGTTCCTACTTGCGAGGAATGGATTTCTTAAGTACCAATCCAGAAGCCTTCCCTGTAAGCGATCTCTTGGCTACTATGGTTTTAGATATTCGAGGATTTATCACCTTTGCTATTTTTTGGGCTTTTGCCATGGCCTTTCGAAAAAATTCTTCTGCCCATATGCGTTACATGATTGGAACAGGCCTATTGGCAATTGGACCAGGGATTGGGCGAGGATTAACAAATACTTTTGATTTTTCTTTACAGGCTGCGCTAACTACCACTGATATACTCGACCTGCTGATTGTAGGTGCATTTCTAGGCTATGATTTGATTAAGAAAAAAGACTACAAACCGAATCTCACCATTTTCATAGTATTCTTTATCGGTTCCATTCTTTGGCAGATCGACTACAGTGACCTTTGGCAAAACTTTGCCCAAGGCTATGCTGATCTTTTGTATTGATGCTATTAAGGTTGAATAGGCCTTTTGGCCAAAGAAATTTAAGCCCAACTAGCCTCAGTAATCAATAAAACATGAATTGGATAACTCTTAGCTGTTTTTTAGATTATAGCATGAAAACTACCTGGAAAAAATTTCACATTACCCTCAAAATCGGGATTCTCCTTCTTATTTTCGGTTCACTTCCATTCCTGATCGTGATGGTTTTGGACTCTCTGGGTTCGGTTACGTCAGGAAACTTTGCCTTAGGTACCGGCCCCTTGTTAGTATTGACACGTTACCCAGCTTTTATCCTCATTGTCGTGGGAATTATCCTTACCTGGAGGAAAGCTAATAGAGCTGCACGGCAGTAAAATCAACCACTTGCTACTATGAACCTCTCTTATTTCCGCTTATTCCAATTCCTGAGTTTTGCCTTGATTGGGACAATAATCTTTGCCTGCAAATCAGAACAGACTTCTGAAAAAAATCCTGACTTAGAGTACCACAATTATATTCCTAAAGCGACGGATTGGGTCCTAGATCGCGAAGCCTACGATTCGAAGTTGCAGGGATTTTGGTTAGGAACCTGCATTGCCAACTGGACAGGACTGATTACCGAGATGGATAAAATCGGAAATATCGGGGAAATCCAAACAGGGGATTTTTATACCCGGGAAGATTGGGGAAAAGCCGATCAGCCGAGCATCTGGGCAGCCGGTATTCCCAGTGCCTTGTCTCCGACTATCGATTTTATTTTTGCCGACGAGGACAGTGTCTGGGGAGCAGATGATGATACCGATATTGAATACATTTATCAGGAACTCCTCCTTAGAAATCAGACCTCCTTCCTCACAGGGGAACAAATCCGAGAAGGCTGGCTCCGTCATATCAAAGCGGAAGAGGAAAACTATCTCTGGGTTTCCAATCAAAAAGCCCTGGACTTGATGAATGAGGGCTTGGTTCCGCCTGCTACCGGAGATCCGGCAAACAATCCCGAATACGAGATGATCGACGCTCAACTCACCACAGAAATCTTTGGGCTCTATGCTCCTGGAAGACCGGAATTGGCTTTACAAATGGCTCAACTTCCTATTCAGACGACAGCCAGAAAGGAAAGCGAATGGATCTCAAAATTTTACGTAACTCTTTTTTCCCTTGCAGCTACCGCCGATCCTGCACAACCGCTCAAGGACCAACTCTTCAGCATGGCAGAGGAAGCCAAAAAACAGCTGCCCGAAGGTTCCTATCCTGATTTGATGTATGATTTTGTAAAATCAAAATATGAAGAAGGTATTCCCTGGGAGCAGGCACGGGATTCAGTGTACTACCGCTACCAGGTCAATCAACTCGACGGGTATGATTTGACCGGTCGAAACCTGTATTGTAATGGATGTTTTGCAGCTGGGATCAACTTTGCCGCAAGCTTGGTCAGTCTGTTTTACGGAGAAGGGGATTTGATCGAAACCCTCAAAATCGGAGTGCTTGCCGGTTGGGATTCCGATAACCCAACAGCCACTTGGGGTGGATTGATTGGTTTTATAATCGGTAAGGAAGGAATAGAAAAAGCCTTTGGGAGAAAATTTTCCGATCGCTTCTTTATCCATCGAACCCGTATTGGTTTTGAAGGAGAAGGAATTGACACCTTTGAAAATATGGCAAAAAAAGGGATTTGGATCATAGATCGGGTCGTTCAGGAAGAGCTCCATGTAGGCGTAGATCTGCGAC
>JABXHZ010000437.1 GCA_013373335.1 Cyclobacteriaceae bacterium
GGAAAAGCATATGTCATCGATTCAGGAATCGATGCTAGCCATCCTGACCTAAATGTAGATGTTAGTTTAGGATTTAACGCCTTCACTAAAGGAAAGGATGCTGACCTTTCACAGGATGGAAGTGGGCATGGAACGCACGTAGCCGGTACCATTGCAGCTTATGATAATAATATCGGAGTAATTGGTGTTGCAGCAGGCGCGACTGTTGTTCCAGTCAAAGTATTGGATAGCCGTGGGTCCGGTTCCTATTCCGGCGTAATTGCAGGAGTTGATTTCGTTGCTATAGAAGGCTCCAATGGAGATGTAGCAAATATGAGTTTAGGAGGACCTCTTTCTACAGCATTAAACGATGCGGTGATCGCCTTAGCTGCATCTGGAGTAAAGGTGGCTCTAGCCGCAGGAAATGAAAGTACAGATGCTGGAACAAGGTCCCCTGCCAGTGCAAATCATCCTAATATCTATACAGTATCGGCAACGAATAGTAGCGATGTCTTTGCTTCTTTCTCTAACTATGGAAACCCACCAGTAGATTTTGCAGCTCCAGGAGTTAATGTCCTTTCTACTGTTCCAGGAGGAGGTTATGCTTCATACAACGGTACTTCTATGGCTTCACCACACGTAGCAGGAATCCTTTTAACAGGAAATCCTAGAAGTGGAGGATCTGTAATCAATGATCCAGACGGGAATGCCGATACAATCGCGATAAAATAATTATCCTTCAAAAAGAAAAAGCGGCCACATCGGCCGCTTTTTCTTTATTACCAAATTATTATAATTTGATTACTTACTTTTAGGATTGAAAATTTCGAATACCTTCACGGCATGGAAGAAATAGCCAGTTTCCTACTCATTCTGACCATTTACTTTTTGGGAATTCTAGCCATTGTTCAGGGATTTGCCAGTCCCAAATATTTTTTTTCAAGAAAAGGATCTAAAGAAACTATAAAAATTCCAGTCAACTATCTGAGGGTATTACTTTTGAGTCTTGTGTTAGCTTTAATTACAACCACCCTCGCTTACATTTTTTTAATATAGAATTAAAAAAGGCCGCCCAATTATTGGACAGCCTTTATTTATTAAAGTCTATTTCAACTTTTAGTTTTGGGTCTTTTGCAGATTCTCTTTGGCGAGTTGGAAATTCGGATCTAGTCCGATTGCTTCCTCAAAAGCTGTTTTTGCCTCAGAATTTGAGCCTTGATCCAAATAAATCATTCCCTTAAGGTTCAAGGCTGCGGCTTTGATACTAATCTCCTGAGTTTCTGTTTCGGATTGTGGGAAACCAATTTTTTCGTCTGGTTTTGCATTTTTCACCAACATATTGACTGAGTTAAGCGCCTCTTCATAACGCTTCAAGGAATACTGAAGAAATCCCGACTTATATAAACTGAAGTTGTCACCAGTCAATAAATATAACCTTTCATAGTTGGGAAGAGCGCGGTCAAGAGCTCCCAATTGTTCCAAAGAATAGGCGGCGATTTCCAAAGCCCCAATATTTCGGTCATTTACTTCCAAAATATCCAAAGAAACCAAAGCAGCAGATGTTGCCTGCCCCAATTCAAAATAGAGGGTTCCCAATAATTCTTGAAATCTCAAGTTCTCCGGATTCCGTACAATCAATCGATACAAGGCGCTTTTAGCCAATTGGGGGTCATTATACCGCATGGCCAATTGATAGGCAGCTTGATCCTGGACGTTTAAAGCCAACTTTGTTTTTGCATCCAACTGGGGAATGGAATCTGTTGTTTGAGAGAAAGCCGTACTGGCAAAAAGCCCAAGCACGAAAATCAGCACTAATCGCTTCATGGTTTAGTTTAGGTTAATTAATTACTTTTTTGAGGAGAAAGCCCCATACGCTTGGCGATTTCTATCATCAAACTCCGAGCCTCTTGGGGATTGTTTTTGATTTTGCCCTCCAATATAGCTTCTTTAATTTCTTCTTTAATATCTCCGACCGCTTTCGAAGGTTTCAAGCCGAAAGTTTCCATGATTTCTTCACCACTTACCGGAGGCTGGAAATTCCTAACCTGATCTTTTTCTTCTACTTCTTGGAGTTTCCGTTCAACCTTGTCAAAATTCTCCAAGTAACGCTTTACCTTTTTATTATTCTTGGAGGTAATATCGGCCCGACACAGCTTCATCAAATCCTCAATAGCATCTCCCGCATCAAAAAGCAATCGTCTTAAAGCTGAATCCGTCACTTCATCTTTTACCAAAGCAATGGGCCTAAGATGTAGACGTACCAGTTTCTGAACAAACTTCATTCGTTCGTCCATCGGGAGTTTAAGCCTTTTGAATATTCCCGGAACCATTCGCGCTCCTTTATCTTCATGACCGTGAAAGGTCCAACCGGCTTTGGGATTGAATCGTTTGGTGGCCGGTTTTGCAATATCATGAAGGATCGCAGCCCAACGTAACCATAAATCATCGCTGACTTTCGCTACGTTGTCAAGCACTTGTAAAGTGTGATAAAAATTATCCTTGTGGGATTTATCATCCACTGTATCCACTCCCTGCAATTCGACCATCTCCGGGAAGAATTCATTCAATAATTTTCCCGCGAAAAGCAAATTGAAGCCATAAGAAGGCTTTTTGGTCAAGACAATTTTATTTAGCTCTGTGATGATGCGTTCAGCAGATACGATTTTTAGTCGATAGGCATTATTTTGAATAGCGAAAAAAGTATCAGGCTCAATATCAAAATCCAACTGAGCTGCAAAACGAATAGCCCGCATCATTCGCAAAGGATCATCCGAAAAAGTAATATTCGCATCAAGAGGTGTTTTAATCACCTTTCTTTTTAAATCCTTTTGTCCACCAAATGGATCTAAAAGTTCGCCATAATTAGCAGCATTCAAGGAAATAGCCATGGCATTAATGGTGAAATCCCTTCGCTCCAGATCTTCCATCAGGGTTCCATCCTCTACAATTGGCTTTCGGCTATGGGATCGGTAGGACTCTTTTCTTGCTCCTACAAATTCTAATTCGAAGTCTTCCAGCTTCAACATGGCCGTCCCAAAATTCTTAAAAACAGAAAGCGGAACATGAAAATCAAAGGATTTCGCCACTTCCTCTGCTAGCTCTATCCCACTTCCTACACAAGTGAAATCAATATCCTTACTATCCCTTCCCATTAACAAATCCCGGACATAGCCACCCACCACGTAGGTTTCTAAACCAAGCTTTTGACCGGCTAAGGCTACTTTTTCAAAAATTGGATTTTGATTCAGTTTGTCTTTGAAGTTCATCCTTTGATGATTTTGACATCCCCATCGGGACTGAGGTACATTTCCTTGAGGTTTGGGCTAAAAAGTGGAAAGAACAAATTCGTCTCAAATTCTACAGGCCCCTTTTCATTGATTTTACATAAGACTAAGTCCGAAGCCTGAAAAAGCAGTTTGTTCCATTCTTTGTCCCGAATCAGGGAAAATCTAATTTCACCATCTGCAGCCAATCCCTCAGGAATTGTTATCCCCTGAACGGTGTGATAGATGGTGGGCTTGGAAGCAAATTCAACAATATCCAGAGACACCTCAGAAAATTGACCTGCAATTGATCTGATTTGAAAAAGGTCAAAAAGCAAGAAAATCCAATCCTTGCCCTTTTCAGGTGACCAAGAATTCAATTTAAGAAGGGTAAGCACTTTTCCGTTTCCTTCCCGAACATGAACCTGTCCCTGATGCTGAAGCGCTGATACTATTGCCCGTTGATCCAATTTCTCTCAATTTTTGCACAAAAATAATCAGATATCCGAGAGCGTGGGTTACAATTGAGGATTTATCCCCAAGTTAAAATTGGGAGACAATCCAGATATGTCAATCTTAATTATTAAATAAGTGGATTAAATAACAAGCGGAATCTATATAAAGCTCTTTGAAAAATTCAATTTAAGCGTTAAACAATAAGTGCAAGTACAATTTGAGGAAAATAAAAAAAGGCAGTTGAAAACTGCCCTTCTTTTTTCACAAAACTTAAAATCAACCTCTTAACCAATTGATAAAAGTCTGGTATCCAATTCCTACTTCTCTAGCGAAAGCAGCTTTGGTTTTCTTTCCTGCGGCTTCTACTTTTTTCCACTCTTCCAAAATTTTACTTTTCTCGGAATCAGAAAAAGTTCTTCTTTTTGAAGATTTACCAGATGATTGCCCGGTAATTAATCCAATTAATTCATTTAGATCATTTACAAATCTTCCATCTGTTAAAAACAATCCGGCTTTCTCTAATTTCTTGATAACATCATCTTTGGGATTTACTGGAGTAACAGCAATTCCTCTAGCAGCAGCTTCATGAAGATCAATTCTTTTACCATCGGAAGTTACATAGACAAAACCATCGTTTTTCTTCAAATCAGCAATAGCTTCTTTTATTAATTCTTTCATAACAATATTGTTTATAGTTAAAACAAGATGCAATATATTATTTATATTAAATCAAAATACTTTATACAAGGAAAATTAACCGAATAATATCACAGGAATAATATTTTCTCAAAGAAATTCTACAAACGATATTTCCCCTCTATACATTTACTGAGATCAGAGTTTATTTTGAACAGAAAATACTTGTTCTATTTTTATTCTTGCTTTGCAGAAAATAAAAGAGAACCTTTCCTTTTTCAAAGTTTTATTTCTAGGTTTTTAAAATATGTTTCGCTTCCTATTTGAAGTTATAATTATTAAAATAACCAATCTTCTTTCTTTCTTGAGTAAATAAAAGCATCAAAATTTCTGTAAGAAAATAGGAACTTGAATATCTAAATTAAAAAATCCAGCAACTGCTTCCATGAAAAATTTCTAGGATAAAAAAGGCACCATCTCTACTTAATCGGATAATTTCCTTAATTTTGAACCCCATAAGAATCCAAGACCAAACCTACTTCTCAGCTCATTCTTATGGCCTCATCCACCAAATACATCTTCATCACAGGAGGAGTTACTTCCTCGCTCGGAAAAGGAATCATCGCCGCATCCTTAGGCAAACTTCTGCAAGCTAGAGGCTTTTCCGTAACGATTCAGAAATTCGATCCCTATCTTAACATTGACCCAGGGACACTCAACCCATACGAACATGGGGAATGCTATGTCACGGATGATGGAGCTGAAACAGATCTAGATTTAGGTCATTATGAGCGTTTTTTGAATATTACAACCTCCCAAAGTAACAACATCACCACGGGTAGGATTTACAATAATGTAATCACTAAAGAGCGCAAAGGAGAATATTTAGGTAAAACGGTTCAAGTGATCCCTCACATCACAGATGAGATCAAATCCAATTTTTACAAGCTTGGGCAGGAAGGGAAATATGATGTGGTCATTACTGAAATTGGGGGTTGCGTAGGTGATATTGAATCTTTGCCATTTATTGAAGCGGTTCGTCAGGCTCGCTGGGATTTGGGACCAAATAACTTTCTGGTAATTCACTTGACCTTGATTCCTTACCTAAAGGCAGCCAAAGAACTTAAAACCAAGCCAACCCAACATTCCGTAAAGCAATTGCTTGAAGCCGGTATTCAACCTGATATTTTGGTTTGCCGAACGGAATATCATCTACCTCCGGAAGTCAAGAAAAAGCTGGCTCTATTCTGTAACGTTCAGCTTAACAGTGTGATCGAAGCAATGGATGCTGACACTATTTATGACGTGCCTCTTTTGATGAAAAAAGAAAAGCTGGATGA
>JABXHZ010000034.1 GCA_013373335.1 Cyclobacteriaceae bacterium
AGGAAAAAAGAATCGAAAGTCGTTATCTTACCGAGTCAAAAATCGAATAAATATGAACGTATTGACCAAATTAGTTTGGGCTACCCTATTCACCTTAGTAATCGTATCCTGCCAAGAAAAAAAACCTGATCCCCGTCTGGAACAACCGGAAGACTTTCAAAAAGTACTGGATGCTCATGGCAATTGGAAAAAGTGGGTGGATTCAGAAGCATTTTCCTTCACCATGTTTCATGAAACTAACCTCACCCAGGAAAATTATTTTGTCAATTTGGATTCACGAGAAGTAAGAATTGATGGGCAGTTTTTTCAAATCGGGTTTGATGGAGAGAAAACTTGGATCAGCCCAAATAGGCAGGCATTTGGTGGCCCTTCGGTCAAATTCTACCACGATTTTTACTTTTATTTTTTCTCTATGCCCTACATTTTGACGGACTTGGGGACGACCGTAAAAAAAGTTGCTAACAGAAATTTGAATGGTAAAAACTATGAAGCCTTTGAAGCAACATTTGATGAAAAAAATCATGGAGGACCTAGTAACCAATACACTCTATTAGTTGACCCGGAAACGAATCAACTGGAGTGGGTCCTCTATCGAGTCACCTATTTTGGCAACCCAAATCCACCCATACAAGCAATGAAATACGAAGACTATCGGGATGCAGGCGGATTGATTTTCCCAAGACTTATGACCGGATATTCCATAGCAGGGGATTCATTAGAAAGCTTTAGAAGTCAGGTGAGCTTTGCTGATGTTGTTTTGACAGAAGATGACTTTGATCGGAATCTTTTTGAGATGCCGGAAAAATTAGCGGTGGTTGCAAATTAATCAGGGCTCGAACAGTTTTAGATCTACAAAAGTCTCCAATTGTGATTTGGCAGCCCCAAGATAGAACCCCTTAACTGGCATTGTTTCATATGGTTCTGGGTGAACAGCTAATGGGATGTAATGATGGTCTGCCAATAGACCCAAACTTGGATCCAGTCCAACCCATCCTGCACCCTGCAGAAAAACCTCGATCCATGCATGTAATTCATGTCCATCATCAAGCTTGGGATTAAAAGCATAACCACTGGCAAATCTACATGCAAGTCCCAAAGAGCGGAGCATATCCATTTGCATCGAAGCCAAATCCCTGCATGAGCCCTTCTTTTCCGAAAAGGTAAAGGATGGATCCCATATGTTTTGCTCATGTCGAATCAAATGTGGCCAGTTCTGATAAATTTCCTGCGTAAGATTTACAAGGAAATCCACCAAGCCTTTTGACCTTTGCTTGATCGGAATAAGAAAAGGCCTGTAGTCTATCAACTCCCTTCTGTTTAAAAAAGGGCGTGAAAACTCTTTTGATTTTTGATAGTGAAATTTGGGGTTTACTGCATCCCAAGCTGATTGCTCAAAATCCATATCAATGATAAATCCAAAGGGATTAAAAGGATAAAGCTCAAAAACCCAATCAGTTTGAATTTGAAAAGTATCAGTCTCTCCTGAAAACCAAACTTGCTGATACCAATTCCCGGCTAAATCCTGTCGGTCATTTTTCCCCTCAGGCTGAGGATCAACCTTAATCTCCTGATTTTTGATTCGAAAATGTGGGCGATATTGAGGTAACAGAAAAAGCTGATGCACACCCAAACCTACTTTTTCAGTATATGTATAATGGGTTTGATGGTGAACTTTTATCAGCATTGTTCTAGAACTTATATCGCTTCATTCAGGACATCTGCTGGAACTTCGGCTATTAGTTTTTTGAGTCGGCTATTCCAAAATGCTGAAATTTGCTCTAATTCCTTTTGTTCAAATCTCTTTTCTTTCGTGAAATATTCCCCATTTTTTAGCACTACCGTATCAATCGGGAAATCCACGTCATTCGCTGAAATTCGGGTAGCATCAAACGCCAAAAAAGCGCACTTCAAGGCATATTCTAAAGAATCCTCATAGTGAAAAGATCGCTTCAGGATAGGATTCCCGAAACCTGAATTCCCAATGATTACAAAAGGGGTTCCCTTTCGAATCTCTATCCAATTTCCTTGCGGATATAATAAATACAACTTTGGCTCAGAGTCATGCTCCAGCTGTCCTCCAATAATTGAGTAAAGGTTGAAATTTAGTCCTGCTCCTTCTAAAAACTCTTTATCTTCCTTGGCTACTATTTTGACCTGATTCCCGAATTCATTGACTGCATGATAGAGCTTGGTGAAGGATTCATCCTGCTGCTCGATCACCTCTGAGAAATAAGTTATCGCCTTATCCCTTACTGATCGCAGTCCGCTTGTCATAATGAAGAAAGAGTGCTTTTCCCGGTTAACTGTAAAAACCTTTTTGGAAGAAGTGGTCTCATTTCCAGAGGTAATTCTGGTATCCGAGAGACCAACCAAGCCATGCTTGGTCTTAATGCCGAGGCAGAATGTCATTATTGATCCTGATTTTGCGAAATAAAATTATCCCGAAGCCGAAAGTACGTACTGTCGATCAGATCTGATAGTTTATTCATCTTTATTTGCAAATTGTCCAAATACTCATGCAAGCCATAGTCGATGATTTCTCTTACCTCGGCAAACTCCAAATGGGAACGCAACTCACCAGCTGCCTTTTCAGCCGTATTGATAAAACCTCCATCCCTATTCCCTGAAATATGGTGAAGACAAGATTCTGCCTCTTTGAGACAATAGTAAATGGATCTTGGGAAATATTTATTCAAGACTAAAAATTCCACCACATTGGAAGGATCAATATTTCCGTAAATTCTTCGATAAGTATTGAAACCTGTAACTGATTTCAACAAAGCCATCCAATGTAAAAAATCCAAAGGAGTTCCCACATCTTGGCCAGATGGCAATAAGATATGATACTTAACATCTAAAATCCGGGAGGTTTTATCGGCTCTCTCCAGAAATTGTCCCAATTGCCTAAAATACCAGCCCTCCACACGCGCCACACTACTATCTGCAATTCCATAAATTAAAAGAATCTGATTTTTTACTTTTTCAAAAAATGGTCGAGGATCCACCTTTCTCCAAACTTTCTTTTCAGCTCCTTCCTGCATCATCATATAAAGTTGATTGGTTTTTTCCCAAGTCTCCTTACTGAGATTTTCCCGAATAATTCGAGCATTTTCTCTAGCCTTGGAAATAGCTGAAAGCATGGAATTAGGGTTTTCTAAATCAAAAGCTAAAAAATAAAGCACATCGTTCTTTACAAAATCTTGATATTTCGAAGTATATAAATCCCAATCTCCCGTAGCGGCTATTAAAGGTTGCCATTGCTCCTTCAAATCCTCGGGAAGGTCCTGCATAAGATTAAAATTAACATCAATGAATCGAGCGTAGTTTTCAGCTCG
>JABXHZ010000175.1 GCA_013373335.1 Cyclobacteriaceae bacterium
AATCAAAACCTCTCATTTACTCCATCTGGAACCAACAACCCGGACAATGAAGATCTTAATACAGATAATACAATCAATGAGCTGGAAAATTACTACGAATATGAGATTGATCTACGACCAGATAATTTGATCGTAGGTCAAAACTACATCGTCGACAAAGTAACCGCCAATGTAGGTGGAGAAGCCGTGAATTGGTATTTATTCAGAATTCCTGTCCGTCAGCCTGATCGGATTCAGGGAAATATTACCGGTTTCAAATCCATTCGTTGGATTCGAACCTATCTTACCGATTTTGAGCAGCCCGTAGTCTTGCGAATGGCTAATTTCCGCATGATTGGAAGTCAGTGGCGGGTATTTCAGGAATCTCTTTTTGAACGGGGTTTCTTTGAAATTCCCGAGCCTGACAATTCCAATGTCACAGTAGATGTGGTCGGTATCGAAGAAAACTCTCAGGGAAGTGATACCCAAAGCCCGTATGTGCTTCCTCCTGGCATCAATCGAGATAGGGATAATACTTCCACTGTGGAGCGACGATTAAATGAGCAGTCTCTTCGAATTTGTGTAGAAGATCTTGCCGCTAGAGATGCAAGGGCAGTTTTCAAAAACCTAACCTTGGATTTGGTACAGTTTGAGCGGATAAAAATGTTTTTCCATGCAGACAGTGAAGATGCTCTAGACGGAGAGATTACCGCCTTTTTACGTTTAGGCACCGACTACACAGATAATTACTATGAAATTGAAGTTCCGCTGATCATCACTCCGAAGGGGACACGAGATCCGCGACAAATTTGGCCACTGGAAAATGAAATTGACATTGCTATCCAAGAAATAGTTTCTGTCAAAACAGATCGTGATAATCAGGGAATCCCACTCAATCTCCCCTACTCCCAGTCTATCCGGCAATATAAAGTAACTGTGGTTGGCCGGCCAGAACTTAATCAAACCCAAGGGGCAATGATTGGGGTACGAAACCCTGGAACAGGTGCTGGAGGAAGTAGAAGTGTCTGCCTTTGGGCAAATGAACTGCGAGTCACAGGCCAAAATGAATCCAACGGTTGGGCGGCTAATGCATTTGTCAATGCTAAAATTGCTGATTTGGCAGTGGTCTCTGCCTCAGTGAGGCATAGTTCCATTGGATTCGGTGGTTTGGAAACCAGATTATCCCAACGATCCAGAGAAGCAACCACCCAATACGATGTATCCACAAACATCAAAGTAGATAAATTACTCCCTGAAGAATTGGGCGTAAGTATTCCTGTTTACATGAGCGTTGAAAACTCCAATACTAGACCTGAGTTTGACCCGCTTAACCCGGATGTACCTTTTGAAGTTGCCCTGCAAAAGTTTGAAACTGATCAAGAACGAGATGAGTATAGGTCAATTGCACAAGATCAGCTGAAAAGAAAAAATATCAGTTTGAATAATGTCCGAAAGCTCAAAACCAATCCTGAAGCTCCGGATCGATTCTACGACATCAGTAATTTTTCATTCTCCTATGCAGTCGGTACAGTTACTCAAACTAACGCCCAAATTCAACGCTACGAGTTTAAAACCAATCGGGGAAATATCACTTACAGTTTTGCCCCAAAACCTCTTTCTTTTGAACCTTTCAAAAATTCAGAGGGGCTATCTTCTCCTTACCTGAAATTAATTAAGGATTTCAATCTAAACTTTGCCCCGACACAGCTGCTGGCAAGAGTAGATGTGGACCGTAAATTCCTTCGATCTCAATATCGGAATGATCAGCTTTCAACTTCAGGGGTAGATCCCCTTTTCCAGAAATCCTTCTTCATGAATCGATTCTATACGCTGAACTGGGATTTAAGCAAAAACCTTCGAGTGGATTACAGTTCTTCCGTAATGGCCGTGGTCGACGAACCTCAAGGGGACTTGGATACTCAGGAAAAAATTGATTCAGTCCGGTCGAATTTCTGGAATTTCGGAAGAAGAACGAATTACAATCACAATGTCAATCTGAACTATACTATTCCGTTCGACAAAATCCCAATAATCAATTGGATTCGAGCGGATTACCGCTACAATACCACTTATACTTGGATGACTGGAGCAATCGGTCAGCGGGACACCTTGGGAAATGTCATTCAAAATACAAGAGAGCAAACTCTTTCCGGGAAATTTGACCTGATTCGGCTATACAATAAGAATAAAAAACTAGAAGCCTTGAATGCTCCTCGAAGGCCGAGTATTCCGGGCAGAAATACCCCTTCTGCAGAAGATACTATCGGAACGCCTTTCAGCAACAAGCTCCTGAAGTTCTTAATGTCTGTGAAAGAAGTGACTTTCAATTATGGCTTAACGGAGGGTACTTTCTTACCGGGATATTTACCAAATACTGGACTTTTGGGAATGGATCGGGCTTTCACTAATCCCGGCTTAGCCTTTATTTTCGGTAGTCAGGATCCACAAATTCGAAATGAGTTGGCAGCACGAGGTCTAATGGCACCAAGCGCAGAGTTGACCCAACCTTTCCAGCAAAATCGGGCGATGAATTTGAATCTTGGCGCCTTAGTAGAACCCATTAGGGATTTTCGAATAACACTTAATGCAGTAAAAAGAGAGGTTGGAAAATACCAGGAAATCTTCCGGAACTCCGCGGATAATCCTGGGGAATACCTTTCAATAAGTCCAATAAGAAATAACAGTGCTTATTCGGTAACGACCATTCTGTTGGGAACAAGTTTCTCACGGGATGACTCACAGAATAATTCACCCTTGTTCCAAGATTTTGAAAACAATAGGAGCATAATCAAAGATCGGCTAGATGCTTTGAATCCTGCCAATGGAGAATATGCAATTAATGGACAGGATGTTTTGGTACCCGCATTTTTAGCGGCCTACCGAGGAAAGGATGCAGGAGAAATGAATTTGAATCCATTCCCCAAAACCCCTCTTCCAAATTGGCGAATTGATTACTCGGGGCTTTCTAGAATCAAAGGTTTGAGTGATGTATTTACAAGCATTAACATCTCCCATTCCTATGTTGCCACTTACGATGCAAGCAACTTCTCCAACTCTTTACAATATCAGCAAGGACTTGAACTTTACAATACTTTACAAAATCGTCGATTCCCTTCCGAAATCAATGATGAAGGACAATTCATTCCGATCTATGTGCTCAATCAAGTCGTATTATCGGAACGCTTCTCCCCTTTGATTGGGATAGATTTAATGACAAAGGGCAGACTGAATATAGCTGTGAACTATAATAAAGAAAGAAACTTGGGACTCAATTTTTCAAATGCCCAGGTTACAGAGCAACGAAGTAATGACTTTGGCTTCAATCTAGCCTATACCAAAGCCGGTGTAAAAGTTCCGTTTAAATTCCAAGGAAGAGAAACCATCCTGAAAAACGACCTTCAATTGCGATTGGATATGAAGATCGTAGACACGCAACAAGTTCAACGTAAAATCGAAGAAGGAAGTACTGTTACCAATGGAAACTTGAATATTCAGATTCGTCCGACTATCGGATATGTAATTAACCAAAACCTGAATTTGACGATTTATTTTGACCGAACGATCAACGATCCACGGGTAACTACCGCCTTTAAGAGAGCTTCCACTTCCTTTGGTGGACAACTTCGATTTAATTTATCACAATAGATTTTTTCCAATTAGGAATCGTCTTATTTTTGGAGACCTTAATCAATCATCATAACATGAATTTCCCAGAAGAATTAAAGTACACCAAGGACCATGAGTGGGTTCGTATCGAAGGAGATATAGCCACAGTGGGTATTACCGAATTTGCACAGGGCGAATTGGGTGACATTGTTTATGTCGAAGTAGAAACAGTAGGCGAAACAATTGAAGCAGGAGAAGTCTTTGGAACGGTAGAAGCTGTAAAAACAGTATCTGACCTTTTCATGCCTATTTCGGGCGAGATCGTGGAATTCAACGAAGAACTTGAAAACTCTCCGGAATTAGTAAACGAATCTCCTTACGAAGACGGCTGGATGATTAAAATCAAAATAGACGGAGATATTCCAGCGGATTTGTTATCATCAGAAAGTTACGCCGAGTTAGTAGGGAAAAATTAAATTAGCCTTGCGGATTTTTCTTGGAATCACTTGGTTGATCGTTTTAGGTTTTGCGATGCTAACGCCAGGCGACCGCTTACCAGAAATCAACGCATTCGATTTCCAAGATAAAGTCATCCATACGATTTGCTTTCTCATTCTTTCTTTCATTTGGGCAGGCGTTAGCAAAAACCATTTGAAGAAAGATAAAAAGTCAATCAATTGGCTGATTTTCATATTCTTAGCCATTTTACCGTCGATCGCTTTTGAGATTGGACAGCTTTGGATTCCGAATCGATCCTTTGATTGGTGGGACTTGGGATTCAACCAACTGGGGATTTGGCTAGGGTTCTTTGGATATTTTAAGATTTGACCATGTTAAATCATTTGCAATAATCTTGGGAAATCCTTAGACTTGTTAGATAAAATAGAATAAAAGTTAACCTATCATAAACCAAACACGCTATGGAAGCAAAAAAGACCCCAAGCGCTGACCTAACCAGAACTTCAGGAATGTTCCTGAATTTGGGTTTGGCAGTTGCTGTAGGTGCTGTCCTAGTTGCCTTTGAATGGAGGTCATTCGACGACGGATCCCTTAAGGATCTAGGAATGGCTGACGATAACTTTGAAGAGCTACTGGATATTCCAATCACCGAACAACCACCACCACCGCCACCACCACCAGTTGAGCAGCCGATCATTCAAGAGATTCCTGATGAAATCGAAATCGAAGAAAAGATCGAGGTGAACTTTGACGTAAACGTTGAAGAGGAAACTGTCATTGAAGAGGTCGTGATTGCTGAAGCTCCTGTTGAGGAAAAAGCGGACGAAATTTTCGACGTGGTAGAAACTCAACCTCAACCACCAGGTGGAATGCAGGGTTGGAATGAATACTTAAGAAAGAACTTGAAATACCCGACCCAAGCGCGTCGTATGGGTATCGAAGGTACTGTAATCGTGGTATTCGTTATCAACGTTGATGGATCTATCCAAGACGTAGAGGTTCTTCGTGGAATTGGAGGAGGTTGTGATGAGGAAGCTGTGAAAGTAGTTCAAGATGCTCCTAAATGGGAACCTGGTAAGCAAAGAGGTCGTCCAGTACGAACTCGAATGAGACTACCAATCCGATTCAAATTGAGCTAATCGATTCGATTATAAATGGAAGCCCGAATAAATATTCGGGCTTTTTTTATGACTTGATTTTTTCATCCTCATTCTATTTAAATACCTATTTAAAAGGCATTCATTCTAATTAGAAAACATTATACAATTTTAATACTACCAGAATTAAAGGATGCTTAAAAAGGTGTATTTTGGCAATGTATGAAAATGAAAAATATACTAACCATCATTTTATCCTTTCTAGCTTTTGCTTGCCAAAGTCCAAAATTTGATTTGGTGATCCAGAATGGAACCGTTTACACAGGAGATGGTAGCGAAGGTCAGATTATGGATTTAGGCATTTCAGGTGACAGAATTACTTTTTTGGGAAAATTAGGATCCTTTGAAAGCAAAGAGATAATCGATGCAACGGGATTGGCAGTTGCCCCGGGATTCATTGATATGCACACCCATTTAGAGCCTATTCTAGAAATGCCTTTGGCAGAATCATTAGTTCGCCAAGGCGTAACACTTTCATTGGGAGGTCCGGATGGAAATAGTCCCCTACCATTAGACACCTTCTTAGACACCTTGGACCAAATGGAGATTGGACCCAATTTGGCTTATTTGGTGGGACATAATTCTATTCGAAGAGCCTATTTGGGAAATGTTGATCGAGAGCCAACAGCGACTGAATTAGAGGCAATGAAGGCCGAAGTTGAAAAAGCTATGGATGCAGGGGCTTTTGGGATTTCAACCGGACTGAAATACCTACCAGGAACATTTGCCAAATTAGATGAGGTGATCGCATTGTCAAAGGTGGCGGCAGCAAAAGGTGGGATCTATACTTCTCACCTTCGGGAAGAAGGCTTAGGATTGATAGAGGCTGTTCAAGAAGCCATTCAAATTTCGAGAGATGCTCAAATCCCAGTGGTATTAACACATCACAAAGCCATTGGGGTAAAAATGTGGGGTGCAAGCAAAAAGACTCTGGCACTTGTGGATTCAGCCCGACAATTGGATTTGGACATCATGATGGACCAATATCCTTATACAGCTAGCCATACAGGAATCAGCGTTTTAATTCCAAGTTGGGCTTTAGAAGGAGGAAAATTTGAAGAACGAGTTAATAATCCTGCCTTAAAAGACAGTATCAAATCAGGGATAGTATTTGCCATTTTGAATGACCGAGGTGGAAGCGATTTGAAGAGAATCCAATTTTCTACCGTTCAATGGGATAGAAGTTTGGAAGGTCAAACACTATACGATTGGATAGTACGAGAAGGAGAAGAACCGACCGTTGAAAATGGTGCAGAATATGTCATACAGGCACAATTAAACGGAGGAACTGGGACTATTTATCATGCTATGGATGAAACTGATGTGGAGCGAATCATGCAACACCCGATGACCATGATTGGGTCTGATGGACGGCTTTCTCGCCCAGGCCAAGGCCATCCCCATCCAAGAGCCTATGGGACTTTCCCAAGAGTACTGGGGCATTACGTTCGAGAAAAGAAAATATTAGATTTACCGACAGCCATCCATAAAATGACAGGCTTATCTGCTAAAAGGCTTGGCTTAGAAGACCGTGGAATAATTAAACAGGGTGTTTTTGCTGACATTTGCATTTTTAACCCCGAAACAGTGATTGACCAAGCAACTTTCATCAATCCTCACCAATATCCAATAGGAATTGAATACGTGATTGTGAATGGACAATTTGCTGTCAAGGAAGGAGAATTTCAACAAAAAGGCTACGGAAGAATCATCCGGAAAAACCGACTTTAAAGAACATTCATAGACTGTTCTTTAATTTTCTCCAATTCATCTTTCATTAGGATCACCAATTTCTGAATAGCAGCATCATTGGCTTTGGAGCCAATCGTATTGATCTCTCTCCCGATTTCTTGACTGATAAAGCCCAACTTCTTTCCTTGCTGAGTTTCCTCTTTCAAGACTTTCAAAAAGTAATTAAGGTGCGTCTCTAAGCGAACAAGTTCTTCCGTAATATCCAGTTTTTCGAAATAGTAAATCAATTCCTGTTCGAAACGATTTTGGTCGAAATCATTTTCCGCAACCCATTCTTTAAAATTATTCCGAATTCGGGTTTTAATCCGATCTTTTCGTTGAGATTCAGAATCTTTTACTTTTTCCAGAGCATCTGAGATGATATGGATATTTCCTTCCAATTTTTCCAAGAGGGCTTTACCTTCATCTTGTCTAAACTGATCGCATTTAACCAAAGCTTCTTCAATTGCCTTTTTGACCAAATCCCAATCTGCAGAGTCATCTGCCTCTTCTGGATTGGAATTTATCACCACAGATGGTGCTTGAAGAGCTAATTTGAAAAGCTCCGATTGATCTGCTCCAACATGGGAAGCCATGCTTTGAAATTTCATGAAATAAGCTTGAAATAGCTCTTCATTGATGGTAACCGGAATCTCTGAAGATTTCTTAGCAACAAAATCAATGGTAAGCGATACTTTCCCCCTATCCAAGAATGATTGGACCAAATTTCTGATCTCATGTTCCTTCTCAGAAAATTGCCTTGGATTCCTCAAAGACAAATCCAGAAACTTAGAATTGAGGGTTTTAACTTCTACGTGAATAATCCGTGACTCGTCTTCCCACCCGGCACTTCCATAGCCGGTCATCGATTTGATCATATTGCTCTTTTAAAAATTATAGCCCAAAGTTACATAGAACTTGAGATCTTCTGTTTGATAATTTCGGATTGGTCGCGCAACATCAAATTTCACGTAGTAATTAAGAAGAACAGTACGAAGTCCTGCCCCATAACTCTGCAACCAAGGATTATTGAAGTTATTGAGAGTAATCTTGAATGGAGAGCCTTCGGTATTGATGACTTCTGTATTTTGATCATTGACTCGCTCCCAAGGTGCTGACACATCCCAGGCGGATCCAACATCATAGAATCCTACAAGTTGGAAATTCCGGATAAAATTAGAAGTAATATTTCCCCGAGTGAGGTAAGAGAATAAAGGAATTCTTAACTCTGTAGAAAAAGTAATTACCTTATTTCCGCGTATCTCATCGTAATCATAACCTCGTAAATCGACAAAATCAGCAAAAAGAATATTAGAATTTTCAACCCCTGTAGGATTTCGAACTGGAGAGGCTTCCGGACGATTTGATGGAGGTTGATAAAATTCATTGAACAGCCAATTATCCATACCTCCCACGAGATAAGTCTGAGGGTTATTTCCAAAGAATGATCCTACATAAAGTTTAGAAGCTAAAACAATATTCTTATGGATACGCTGATAGTTTCTCAAATCCACATAGAAATTACTAAAGCTTCTATCAGAATGATTCAGTCCCTGATAATGAACGAAACCAGCTTTACCTTTCAATCCAATTTGAGAATACAAGCCGATTTGTTGGGTTCGATCATATACAAACTCTGCTTTTCCTCCGACATAATTCACATCAAACCGGTTGGACTCAGGATTGGTTGACCGAATTAAAGAATCAGGATTAAGATTGAAATATTGAGTTTTGGCTAAGAATGGAGCGATCGTAAATCTGCTGTTTACATTTAAAGGATAGGAAACCCCCGTCTCGACTTTAGTCAAAACATACTTTTGGAAAGTGATATCCTCTTCAGAATAGCGGATTGTTCTTCGATCAAACCTTGCCCGGAAATCCAGTCTACTTTTCAAGTATTCATATTCAGCGAAAATATCCCCTCCTGACCTAAAATCAAGTGCGACCGAAATTCCACCACTAAGAGAATGATTATCTAATAAATCCGTCATCTTTCCACTCATGCTCAAGCCAAAGCCTCGAAGAGGATCCACAATAAACCGAGTATTGAGATTATTGGTGAAAAACTGAGGTTCCATACTCCGTGGACCAAATACGCGCTTTTGTAAAGATTGTCTTCGGAATGCCTCTAAAAGATTACCTGCATTTTCTTCTGTAGTCTGTGCTTGTTCTAGATTGAGTTGAGGATTAGGAAGGGAATCGAACGTATAATTTTCAGTATTGATACCAGATCGATTTTGGAACTTCAAACGATCAACATTAATGGAAGTAGTCGTCTTCTTAGAAGTCGTATCGATTTTAATAGGCTCTTGCTCGACTTGAGGTTTTGGAGCAGTAGTTTCAGTTCGTTGATTTTCCTGAGGCTTAGATTCAATCAGCCTTCTTGCCGCAATCCGCTCATTCAAACTTTTGGCCTGCTCCAGTTGAACCCTAGGAGTACTTGGAGTGAATAAATCTGCTCCCGAATAATTCTGAATCACCAAAAAACTCTCTTTTCCATCCCTTACCGAAAAAGCAATCTTATTCATCCGACTATTGATATCGAAAGATTCTAAGCTTTTGCTGTATCCCGTAATCTGACTCGATACCTGATTACCAATATTCAGCCGCATCAAATTATTTATTCCACTGAGATCACTGAGATAAATGACCGTGTTACTATTGACTTTTCTAGGGCGAAAATTTTTGCTAAAGGTGTTAGTAAGCCGGGTCAAACGAACGGTATCCCGTACTTCAGCCATAAAAATATTGTAGCTCGTTTTGAACTGATTCAAGTTCTGAAATTTCCCGGATAAAGAATCTAGCTCTTCAGAATAGTTCGTAGTATAAATGATCGTAGAATCATTCAAGAACATCGGAGTAAGATCATCAAACTCATCGTTAGTTAATCTCCTCCCAGCACCTCTGGTATTTAATGTATAGATATCGGTTTTACCATTGGAAATGGCAGAGAGCACCATATTTCTACCTGTGCTATTAAAATCCAAACTTAGGATTTGATTGATGTTTCTAAGGAAAATTTTATCCTGATTGGATCCATCAATCGATCTTAATCTGAGTGTTGTGACTCCTCTTTTGAAGGAGGCGATCGCCAAATTCGCAGAATCTCTCCAAGCAATCACAGGAGTCCTAAAATTTGGATTTTGATCCTCATAAACCGATCCGCCTTGGAAAAGGGTTCGCTCCAGTCCTGAGGAAACTTCTCGAACTTGAACCTTGTATTTTCCTTGGTTATTGATCACATATGCCAAATTCAATCCATCAGGACTGAATTTAATATCCATGATTGTTCCAATCACCCGAGGTGAGGTCTGAGCAATCGCCTGAGAGGAATTAATTTCACGGAAATTTGAATTAACCTGTTGATTAATGGTGAGATAGTATTTCTTCCAATCTTCGATAAATGAATTAAAATTCAGCCCCACTGTATTAGCCACTGAATTTTCCTCATTCCTATTTATTCGCGAAAGATTGAGGATACTTGAGATATAGCGACGTCCATAACGCTCAGCTATGTAGTTCCAGATAGATTGCCCTACTAAGGCTGCTTCAATGGAATTTAATCGAAGAATTTTTGGAGATTCACCCTCTTGCAGATAATGACGGATATAGTCATCCATTTCCCTACTCCAACCTTTTGCCAAGTAGAGCGAAATCCCCTCCACATACCATTCAGGAAAACTGTTGAGTAAATTCGATTGAAAGGCATCCGCTACAGACGCTCCATAGAGCATTTCTTGGATAATTATTTTTGAGGTTGCATAAATCAAATCTTCCTTAAAAAGATCCACCTCACCTTTATAGGAAACTTCAGCAATCAGACGGCTAAAATTAGTTTGACCTTCCTCATTATATTCTTCCTTATTGAGGTTTAAGTTGCTTTGTAGCAATTCTTCAGGAGAATTATAAATGTAAATTTTGGGCTTGGTATAAGCCACATACCCAATCATTTGCGTCAAGCGCTGAAATTCAGATTCTAAATATTCGATGGCAAGTTTGGCATTCGCCCCTCCCCTGTCATAATAGTAGACCTCAAAATTATTGGAGCTATAAAAATACCAGTCAAACTGCTTATGCTGCAGTCGGTTTTTCCCAAATCGTTCCTGATCAAATTGAGCAAATGCCGAACCTGCGAAAAACAATAAACCAAGAAAGAGAAGAATAGTATGGAAAGACTTCTTTTGCATGCTTTGAAACTAGAAGTTTTAAATATAATCAAAATAGCGGGCGATATCCACTTCCTTCATTATGGGTTCCGAACTCAGTAAATAGGCTTCCATCATTTTGCTAAAATAGGGGACCAAAGAGACTCCCTTGGCACCAAAACCATTGAATATGTAAACGCCTGAAAGACTAGGATGTTTCCCCAAAAACGGTTTCCTGTCTTTAGTCGCAGGACGAATTCCAAATTTATGAGAAACCACTTCTTCCACGGGCAAATTTATAAGCCCCTGAAGTCGCTCCAAAAGTTCGTTTCTAGCACGTTCAGTGGGACCAATGTTCAAATCATGCCATGTGTATGTTGAACCAACCCGGTGGATTCCATTTCCCAAATGAACCCGAAAAACTCCCCGGTTGACAATATATTGAGGACAAAATTCCTGCTTTAATTCTAGGATTTCCCCTTTTACAGGGGCAAAGGGCAAAAATCCAAAAAAGGAAGATTGCGCAGCAAAAACCCCATTACAAAATACCACAGCAGGAGATTCCCACTCACCATAATGCCACATTTCATCCTGGAAGTAAAGTTTTTCCTCAGTGAAATTTTCGATTGAAAAATATTCAGAAAACTGCTCTTTAAATGCATCCAAAAATGTAGGAATATCAAGCCACCCAGATTTTTCAAGCATCACTCCTCCGTAGGGATCATGAAGATGTGAGGATTGTGATTCCGTAACGAGTTGCTTGATATAAGGGATAAATGCCTCATCCGAACTGTTCCCCATCCATTCATTCTGCTCCTCGATACTAATAAATGGCCGATAGATTGTCTCTGGACGAAGAAAACTAGCTCCTGTCTTTTTTTCAATTTCCTTGTAAAAGGGTTCGATTTCAGGAAACAATTGATCTGCCAACCAAGTCTTTACCATTTTTCTTCCTGTCACAGGATTGTATAGTCCTGCTGCAATCCGACTAGACTGATTTTTTTGAGGCTGGTCAAGGATTCGAATGCTTTTCCCAGCCTGTATCAATCGATATCCCAATGCCGTCCCCGCCAAGCCTCCTCCGATGAGCAAAAAATCAATTTTCATAGCTCAAATAACGCGTTTTATTCCTTATTTTGTTTTTGCAGAACCAGAAATTCATGCTCAGAATTCAAACATTTACATTCAATCCTTTCCAGGAAAATACCTATGTTATTTCCGATTCGGATGGACATGCTGCCATCATCGATCCGGGTAACTATGAATCTTGGGAAAACCAAAAACTCGTAGACTATATTCAAGAAGAAAACTTAAAGCCAGAGCTTCTTTTGAATACCCATTGCCACGTGGATCATGTTTTGGGAAATGCATTTGTCAAGCGAACATTCGGAATTCCACTTTTAATCCATGAGCAGGAAAATCCAGTATTGAATTCCGTTAAGGTATTTGCTCCTAATTATGGGTTCGTTCGTTATGAACCTACCGAGCCAGATGGATATTTAACAGAACATCAAATCATCCAGCTTGGAAGCGAAAACTTAAAGGTGATTTTTGTGCCCGGACATGCTCCTGGACATGTCGTTTTTTACCACGAATCAAGTCAACAATGTATAGGAGGTGACACATTGTTCAGAGGAAGTATCGGTAGAACTGATCTTCCCGGAGGGAATCATGACTTGCTTCTGAAGAAAATTAAATCCGAACTTTTTACCTTACCGGATGAGACCGTAGTATATCCTGGTCATGGCCCCACCACAAGTATTGGTTTTGAAAAAGAAAACAACCCTTTTGTAGGAAAAAAAGCAGCATTCTGAAGTTGAAAATTAAATCACACATCCCAAACATTTTGACGCTCGGCAACTTACTTTCTGGAGTTATTGGGTGCATCTGGGTATTAGAAGGCGATTACGCCTCAGGTGCTTATTTTATTTTTCTTGCTGCGTTTTTGGATTTTTTCGATGGCTTTGCAGCGCGATTACTAAAAGTGACTGGAGAATTGGGAAAACAACTCGATTCCTTGGCAGACCTTGTTTCATTTGGGGTATTACCGGGGTTTGTTTTATTCTCTTGGATTCAAAGCCTCTCATTTGATGCGTGGTTACCCTATTTAGCCTTAACCATTCCCTTGTTTTCTGCACTCAGATTAGCCAAATTCAATATTGACGAAAGGCAATCAGATCGTTTTTTTGGGCTTCCCACTCCAGCAAATGCTCTATTTTTCAGTACCCTGCCCTTTTTATCAATCCAATGGTCACAATTGGACTTTTTATTTGTCAACCCTTGGTTTCTAATTATTCTTGCTTGGATTTTTTCTTTGTTGCTAGTAGCTGATCTTCCCCTCATCGCCTTAAAATTCAAAAACTTTTCTATCCGGGATAATGTATTTAGATATATGCTCATCGGTTCAGGAGCTGTACTGCTTTTAACGCTGGGCTTGGCAGGAATACCACTTGTAATTCTATTTTATTTGGTACTTTCTGTTATAGAAAACTCGGTTTTTTCTTCATGAGGAATGCTTTTAAAGTCAGTTTTTACTTCATTTTAACCTTAGTTCTAGACCATCAGTCCTGGTCTCAAGAGTCATTTTTCAAGTTTCCAGTTCTTGAAAGTGGTATCTACCAATTATCGAACAGTCAATTAGCCGAATTGGGATTCAATGATTTTTCTGAAGTGGCTTTTTTTGGATATCCTGGAAGGCTTCCTCAAAAATTAGACAGCAGTCAATTGACATGGAAAGAAATACCCGCCATGGAAACGGAATCCGGATTATTAGTATTCCTAACTGGACCAAATGTTATTCACCCAAAGGAGACCGGTGTTGAATATTTACATCATTACTATTCAGACACCCTATTTTATTTGATAGGAAAA
>JABXHZ010000431.1 GCA_013373335.1 Cyclobacteriaceae bacterium
GTTTGAAAGCAACCTTACGAACTTGGAAAGCCTGTAAACCTACCTTTGGATCAATCCATTCCTTGATGATTTTCTCAGGGGTTTTCTCGGCAACTTCTTCGATATCCATTCCTCCCTCAGTCGAAGCCATGATGACATTGCATCCCTTGGCACGATCTAGTAGAATGGATAGGTAATATTCTTTTGGTTCGGAATCACCTGGATAGTAAACATCTTCAGCAATCAAAACCTTGTTTACTTTTTTACCTTCTGGACCAGTTTGATGTGTTACAAGTGTACCCCCCAAGATGTTGCGGGCTTTCTCACTTACTTCTTCCAATTTCTTGGCTAGAACCACACCATTGGAACCGGTTTCTTGGATCTTTCCTTTTCCTCGGCCTCCAGCATGGATTTGAGCTTTCACAACGTACCAGGAAGTACCGGTTTCTTCGTTCAGTTTTACTGCTGCTTCATATGCAGCTTCAGGTGTATCAGCTACGATTCCTTGTTGAACCCGTACACCATAACCTTTCAATACTTCTTTTGCCTGATACTCGTGTATGTTCATTGCTCAAAATTTTTGGCGAAGTTAAGCCCTTCCTTTTTATAAATCAAACCTACAAAAAGCCTTTTTTATGAAAAAAAAGCCCTTTATTTCGATTTTCCAGTTAAAATTGGAAAGTCAATTTCATTTGATTGCAATCTAGTATGCTGACAGCCAGAGAGATTCATAAGTCCTACGGAAGGCTTCATGTTCTAAAAGGAGTAAATCTTGAAATTTCTGAATCCGAAATCGTTTCAATCGTCGGATCATCAGGAGCCGGAAAAAGCACCCTTTTACATATTTTGGGAACCTTGGACCAACCTGATTCAGGAAAGGTGATGGTGGATGGGGTAGATCTCTTCGGAATAAAGCGTGAAAAATTGGCTGAATTTAGAAATAGCCAAATTGGTTTTATTTTTCAATTCCACAACCTGCTTCCGGAGTTTACAGCTTTGGAAAACATCCAAATTCCGGGTTTTATTCAGGGGACATCAGAGGAAAGATTGAAAAAGCGGGCCATGGATTTGGCTGATCTATTGGGTATTTCTCATCGATTGGATCATAAGCCTTCCACTTTATCTGGAGGTGAACAGCAGCGGGTAGCGGTGGCAAGGGCATTGATTAATGATCCCAAAATTGTTTTTGCTGACGAGCCCAGCGGAAACTTGGACACCCAAAATGCTCATCAACTCCATGATTTATTTTTCAAACTTCGGGATGAATTAGGTCAGGCCTTCGTGATTGTGACCCACAACGAAGAATTGGCTCAAATGGCAGACCGAAAGCTGGAAATGAAGGATGGAATAATGCTTTAAATCAGCGATGAAGTTTTTTTTAGCATGGTTTCGATATGCTTTTTGGATTCAAACATATCCTGAAAAACACCCGCAATTTTAAATTCTGAATCAATCAAATAGGTGACGCGCTTGGGCATTTTGACCAAAGGAATTAAGGCATCATAAGCCTTGCAAACTTTTCCGCTCTCATCAGCCAGCAATTCAAAAGGTAAGCGGTTAGTTTTTTTGAATTTTTCGTGAGTTTCTAAGTTGTCACGACTAATTCCAAAAACTGGCACGTCTAGGTTTCTAAAAGCTTCAAATTGATCCCGGAATTCACAAGCTTCTGCAGTACAGCCTGGAGTGAAATCCTTGGGATAGAAATAAAGGATAAAGCTTTTTCCAGCTAAGTCCTTCTTTAAATTCAATTCTAATCCAGATGTTCCTTTAAGGGAAAAATCTGGCGCTACTGTTCCAATTTTTAATGCCATATAGCCAAAACAAGAATTTTTGCCAAAAGTTAGACAAATTCAAAAATTGAGGAAAATCGAAACTTTCCACGAACTTTGTGATGATGATGTTTCACCCCAACCTTCCCATCTATTGAAGTTATCAGGAGTTCAGTCCATGCTATTGGCAGGGATCTTTTTTGCCTTGATGAATGTCTCTGTGAAATTTATTCCTCACATTCCTGCTATTGAAATCATTCTGTTTCGTTCTCTCTTTAGCCTGATTTTTAGTTTTGCCATTCTTCGAAAGCAGCATGTACCTGTTTTTGGAAACAATAAACTCTTATTAATTATCCGTGGGGTTGTGGGGTCAATTGGATTGATTTCTTTTTTCTACACATTGCAAAAAATACCCCTTGCCAGTGCAGTGACGATCCAATATTTGTCACCCATATTCACAACGATTTTAGGAATATTCATTGTAAAAGAGCGGGTTAAACCCATTCAGTTTTTGTATTTCGGAGTTTCGTTTATTGGAGTTTTAGTGATATCGGGCTTTGATCCACGGGTCAACCTTCTCTACGCTTCGATTGGTATCATTTCGGCTTTGTTTTCCGGAATGGCTTACAATGTGATTCGGAAGCTTAAAACTTCAGAGCATCCTGTAGTTATTATTTTTTACTTTCCCTTGGTAACACTTCCTGTAGCGACGGTTTTCAGCTATTTTTCTTGGGTTCAACCTGTTGGAGTAGACTGGATTCTATTGCTTTGGATTGGGATATGTACCCAGGCCGCTCAATATTTTATGACTCTTGCCTATCAGAAATCTAATGTTTCCAAAGTTTCCAGTTTGAGTTATTTGGGGATCGTCTATGCGCTTGTTTTTGGTTTTATATTGTTTGGGGAAACTTTCGAATGGGGTTCGTACCTTGGGATGGGATTAGTGCTGTTGGGAATTTTATTGAATTTGAGAGAAAAATGAAAATCACCAAAGACCTATATCAAGGAAGCTTGGCTTTACTTACAGATTTTTACCAACTGACCATGGCCTACGCCTATTGGAAAGCTGGTAAGGGAGAAGAAGAGGCGGTTTTTAATTTATTTTTTAGGAAACATCCTTTTCAAGGTGGGTTTACTGTAGCGGCTGGTTTGGAATACGTAGTAGATTATTGTCGGAATTTCCATTTTGAGAAAAAAGATATTGAATATCTGGCCGGCATGAAAGCTCCGGATGGCTCTCCTCAATTTGAGCAGGGCTTTTTGGATTATCTTGAAAATCTTCGTTTCAGCTGTGATATTGATGCCGTCGAAGAGGGTACTCTTGTGTTTCCAAATGCACCAATCTTACGGGTGAAAGGTCCTTTGATTCAATGTCAATTGCTGGAGACACCGCTGTTGAATATCCTGAACTTCCAAACCTTGATTGCTACAAAAGCTGCTCGAATTACCCTTGCAGCCAAAGGAGAGCCTGTCTTAGAGTTTGGTTTGAGAAGGGCACAGGGGATTGATGGTGCTTTGGCAGCGAGTAGGGCTGCTTACATTGGTGGCTGTACCTCAACCAGCAATGTAATGGCTGGTAAATTATTTGGAATCCCGGTATCCGGAACGCATGCGCACAGTTGGATCATGTCTTTTGAAAGTGAATTAGAAGCCTTTGAAGCTTATGCAGATGCATTCCCGGATCAATGTGTGTTTTTGGTAGATACCTATGATACCCTTCAAGGAATTAAAAACGCAATCAAAGTAGGAGAGATTTTGCGAAGCAAGGGAAAAGAAATGGTGGGTATTCGAATTGATAGTGGTGACTTGGCTTATTTTTCCAACCAAGCAAGGGAAATGTTGGATGCCGCAGGATTCTCCGATGCCAAAATCGTAGCTTCCAACGATCTGGATGAATACATCATCGCTTCCTTGAAATCCCAAGAAGCATCTATCAATGTATGGGGTGTAGGCACCAAATTAGTAACGGCATTTGATCAACCCGCTTTGGGAGCAGTATATAAATTGTCGGCGATTCGAACTGAAAATGGGGATTGGCAGCCGAAAATAAAAGTTTCCCAACAGTCCTTAAAGATCAATATTCCTGGTATTCATAATGTAAAGAGGTATTATTCTCAAGGAAAAGCGGTAGCTGATATGATATTTTTGGAAGACCAGGAGATCAACCCGAGAGGGACTGTCATTATCGATCCATTGGATCCTACACGAAGAAAGCGCATCATGCCAGCTTTTTATCAAGGAGAAGATTTGTTGAAACCTATATTCTCTAAAGGAAAGGTCATTTATTCTTGCCCTCCCATCCAACAGATTCGACAGCGAACCAAGGATCAGTTGGCAGCTTTTGATAAAACCCATAAGCGTTTGGTGAATCCACACATTTATCCGGTAGGCTTAGAAGAAAATCTGCACCATTTACGAATGGATTTGGTTTTGAAAGCAAAACGATTTGAAGATGAAAAAGAGTAATAAAGAGGCGTTGATTATCGTCGATGTACAGTATGATTTTTTGCCTGGTGGTTCTTTGGCCGTTTCTGAAGGGGATCAGATTATTCCCATCATCAATCAAATACAAGATCATTTTGACTTAATCGTAGCTACCCAAGACTGGCATCCTGCTGAGCATTTGAGCTTTGCTGCAAATCATTCGGAAAAGAACCCGGGTGAAGTTATTGATTTGGATGGAGTGCCTCAGGTTCTATGGCCTGTCCACTGCGTACAAGGAAGCGATGGGGCCGATTTTCATCATCAACTTGATCAGTCCAATTGGGAAGCCATATTCCAAAAAGGAACTAATCCTAGGGTGGATTCATACTCTGGCTTTTTCGATAATGCCCGTCGTGGAGATACGGGATTAGGTGATTTTTTGCGAGAAAAAGGAGTTGATCGGATTTTTGTTTGTGGTTTGGCTTTGGACTATTGTGTAAAGTTCACGGCTTTGGATGGTCATTCTTTGGGATTTGAAACCTTTTTTATTCAAGACGCGACCAGAGCAGTAAATCTTGACCCAAAGGATGGAGAAAAAGCCCTACAGGAAATCAGCAGTCAAGGTATCCAATTGATCGATTCAAGTTATTTTCTATCCTAACCTATGTTTGAGTTTAATCCAGAAAAACATTATCCAAAAGAAACGGAAAGTAGAGTAGTCATCCGTTTTCAGGATTGTGATCCTTTGCAGCATTTGAATAATGCAAAATACTTCGACTACTTCTTCAATGCCCGAGAAGACCAGGTTCCCAAGCTTTATGGAATGGAAGTCATTGACCTCATTCGAAAATACAAAGCTGCTTGGGTGGTTTATAATCACAATATCAGCTATGTAAAACCCGCTATGGTGGGAGAGTGGGTTCGAATTATGAGCCGGATTATATGGCATAACCACAATACCATCTTGGTAGAATACTACATGACAGATGATAGCAAAACGCAATTGAAGACCGTACTTTGGTCCACCATGCGCTATGTGACTCTATCAGAAGGGAAATCCACAGACCATATAGGTGCGGTTGAAGATTTCTTAAAGGCTACTTCTATGATGCTTGATGTCTCCGGAATTTCGATCAAAGAACGGGTAAAGCAGATCAGTCAAGAGCTGAAAAAAGTTTGATTTATATCAAAATACTGTTTCATGACGGACATAAGCTGTACACTTGCGTACAGCTTTTTTTCTTTTCAATCCATAAGTCCGCTATGGAAAAAATTTTTTCAAAATTAATTTTCCTTAATCTGCTTGGGGAAATGCAACCCTAGGATTTTCAGTTTTCATCCCAAAGTGTTCGGTTATGGCGCATTCTTTATCTCGATAGTTCAGAATTAAAACAGGTTTTGGTCCAAAATCACTGATCTTTCCAAATTTAATTTGGGTGAATCCTTAATTTTTACAAAATGTGGATTCAAAAAGAAGAGCGGAAATTTTCTTCAGTTTGGCATTGGTACGGGCTTGGCAACAGGAAAAGCACAACACTAAACCAACTACACATTATGAAAACTCTATTCACTTTCGCACTAGCAGGCCTTTTAGCTACAAGTTCTATGGCTGCAAATTCAAACGAGGATCTTTTAGAAAACACCGATGCTCGGGCAAAATTCAAAAAAGTAAATGTCCTTTTAAATGAAGGAATTGGCAAGACTAAAGTAGCCATCCTGGATGAGGATGGAAAAATCCTTCATCAACGAAAAATCAAAGTAGGAGACGAGAAAGTTTTGGTACCCTATGATTTGAAAAATCTTCCTTGTGGTGAATACCAAGTTAAAATTTCCACGGAAGAGGATGAAGTAATCTATACCGTGGAGACTTTTGACAAGCGTCCTAAAATGGATGAATATCCGTTGATGGCTTATGGAAAAATTGTTGACAATAAAACAGTCAATATTGCCGTGATCGGTTTGACAGAGCCTGGAGTGGATGTAAAAGTTCGCTATGTAGATTCAGACAAATTGATTTACACAGAAACGATCAATCATCCGGATGGATTCCGCAAGGATTTCAAATTGAAAGGTGTGAATCCTGATGAGGTTTATTTTGAGATTACAGACAATTTAGGAAGAACCAAAAACCTGTATTTCTAATAATCATCAAATGATTAACAAGTCCCAAGTCAACTGATTTGGGACTTTTTTTATTTTCCGAGAAGGTGATTACTTAATTTTTCTCCGGTTTCTTCAAGATCAATACCTAACAATTGCCTGTTTACAGCCAATACTTGTTGTTTTTCTTTTTCGGGTAAAGCTTCATACCCAAAATAAGCGCCTAGAATTGCTCCAGCTAAAGCAGCAGTGGTGTCATTATCTCGACCATAATTGGTGAGGAAGATCAGCGTGTTCATAAAATCAAAATCCGTGTAAATCATTGCAGTGAGAGTCTGAAGAAAAATCTCGCCTGCATGAAAAGGCATGTCCTGAATCCGTTCATCTAATTGGGCAAAAGCATACTGAAGAGCTGGACTTTCAGGATTCATATGATTTCCCAATGAATCCAAGCTTTTCGCTTTTTGAACAATAGCCTGGGCATCTCCGATTATCCGATTTGCTGTTCTTCCTACAAGACGACTTTCAACGTAATGTTCTGGATCAACATTTAGGGAGGAAAGTAAACTATCAGGATTTGCATTCTTCTTCATACCGGCTGCGGCCAATGCGGCACTTAATGCCGTTAAATCTTTGGCATAGCCCAAATCATAAACAGACAATTTGTAGGTCTCTTGATATGCTTTTTCTGGATTTCCTGGAAAATACACCCCTAATGCCGGTCCATATAGAAGACCCGCGCAAACCATTTCTCCCCCATAAAATTTCCCCAAGGAGTCAGCATATCCTGTTAGATTATTAGCAAGGAAGGGTTGACTTACTTTTGCCCATTCCT
Organism: Cyclobacteriaceae bacterium; assembly: GCA_013373335.1. Lineage (GTDB taxonomy): Bacteria > Bacteroidota > Bacteroidia > Cytophagales > Cyclobacteriaceae > Algoriphagus. The sequence continues at coordinate 7,108 of JABXHZ010000431.1, forward strand.
GAAGCCATTCCACCCGTAATAGTGCATTTTCTTTTGATAGGCTATCCTGCTGATCGATTTTAGAATACTTCTCCAAAAAAGAAGTGTACCGATTCAAAATTTCTTGGGCAAAATCTTTTGAATCAAGTTGATCCGGATTTTGCGTCTGCAGATAATCAGCAACTAGAACTTTCCAGCGGGTATCATCTGTAGTTCCTCCTGCCGGTAAATTGGGAAGCCAAGTCCCTTCCGGTGATTCTTCCCGAGTCATGGAGTCCAACTCTTGAACAAATCCATATTCGGATTGAATCATCTCTCGAGGCCACATTTCAGTTGGGGCGCCCATCGCATCGCCAATTGCACTTCCAACAAGCATTCCCAATATTTTGTCCCGAAGTTCTTCCTCAGATAATCCGCTTTCAATCAATTTTTCCTCAAAAGAAACAGAAGGAATGGGCTTGGAACAAGAAAATAACGCAAGGGTGAGTAAAATGAAAATCGAATATTTCATTTAGAGGATGTAATTTTTTGCCTGATTCAATAAAGATTGTTTTTGACTTAGATTCAATTTTAATGGAAGCTGCGCAATGCCTATCAATCGACGCATGATTTCTATACCTCTATATGCCTGAACCAAGTCCCAATTCATTGGATGAGTGTAATTGGATTTGATGGAGCTTTCTACTTCATCTCCTTGATTACCAAAGTCCGCGTGGGCAAGGAATACCCCTAAATCGAATTCAGCATCCCCTAAAAAAGAGAATTCAGGGTCTATAATTTTTACACTATCACCTGCATCCATCCAACTTCCAGGGTAAAAATCACCATGTATTAATACGTTTCCTTTTGCGAGGTATCGATTTCCCAGATCAGAGATTCTGCTTTTCAATTTTAAATCAGTTTTGAATGCTAAACTGAGATCCTGAAGTCCTTTTTGAATAGTGTTCAAATCAAAACCGTTTTCTTCCTGAAATGGGAAATTGAATATGTGTTCGTGGTTTAATTTCCTCATGTCAAGATTTTCAGGAAAATCTGAAGGCCGTAATCGATGAAGCTGATCCAAATAGCTAATCAGCTGCTTGATTTGGCTGGCTTGTAGATTTTTTTTGGATGAATAGATTCCTGAGAAATCTCCTAATTCACCCAAATCTTCGGTAATCAACAAGTAATTTTCAGGGTACCATGCGAGGATGCGAGGGCTATATTCAGCTAAAACTGGATTTTTATGGACTTCTTCAAAGAAGCGTTTTTCCGTTTGAATACGCTCTATGGGTGCTGGAATCTGAGGGAATTTCCGAACAAAGGGCCTGGATTGTTTGGCAATAACGCTTCGCTGATTGGTATGAATTCGAAGGACTTTGTTCATGTTGCTATCATTCACCTCAGACATTCGAGTAATGATTTCATTGGTATTCCAGCAATCTAAAGCTTGTAATTGTTCTTTGGGGCTGTCTAATTCCAGCGTTAAGTTCATTTTTAAGGATCTTCAATTTTGATTTCAAACATATAGCATCCTTTTCGATTTTTATTCTCGAAGGAAAACCTTTTTCTAAACAAAGGTCCTCCATCAAAAAATCCATTTCTGAATACATTTGAATTTTTATTTTTACCTGAAGAAAAAATATAAACCCAAATGTTTGGACTACCACGAAAACTATTTACAGAAGAACATGAACTTTTCCGGCAAAGCGTCCGGGATTTTATTGCAAAAGAAGTCATCCCATATAATGATGAATGGGAGAAACAAAAGATGGTTTCCCGAGAATCCTGGAAAAAATTCGGTGAAAATGGATTTTTGGGAATTCAGGCTCCGGAAGAACTCGGGGGCTTGAATATTCATGATTTCCGATACAATGCGATTTTGATTGAAGAACTGGGCTTGAGTGGTTGCTCTGGTCCTGCGATTGGCTATCCTTTGCACTCCGATATAGTGATGCCTTATATCCTTCATTACGGAACGGATACTGCCAAGCAACGCTATATTCCTTCCATGATCAGTGGAGATTATATTGGAGCGGTAGCTATGACCGAACCAGGTGCAGGATCTGATTTGCAAGGAATCCGGACTTCTGCTGTGGATCAGGGGGATCATTACTTGGTGAATGGTTCCAAAACCTTTATTACCAATGGATACCTTAGTGATGTGATTGTGGTAGCGGTAAAAACAGATCCTTCCAAGGGCGCAAAAGGAATCAGCCTCTTGTTAGTCGATCGGGATATGGAGGGATTTTCCAAAGGAAAACCTTTTGAAAAAGTAGGACTTCATGCTCAGGATACCTGTGAACTCTTCTTTGAGGATGTGAAAGTTCCAAAGGAAAATCTTCTTGGAAAGGAGGGAGAAGGCTTCAAATATCTAATGACCGAACTCGCCCAAGAACGTTTAGTAGTGGCTTTGGCAGCCATTGCTTTGGGAGAATTCATGTTGGATAGTACAATCTCTTATGTGAAGGAAAGAAAAGCCTTCAATAAAAGCTTATCTGATTTCCAAAACACCAGATTCAAATTGGCGGAAATGACCGCAGCTTTGGAGCAGGGTAGAATTTATTGCGATTATTTAGTGGAACTGCACAATGAGGGTAAATTGGATTCTGCTATGGCCTCTGCAGCTAAATACAACATGACCGAATTACAGTGTAAAGTTGCTGATGAATGCGTACAGCTACACGGGGGCTATGGATACATGTGGGAATATGGCGTAGCAAGAGCATATGCAGATGCTCGAGTGCAGCGAATTTATGCCGGAACCAATGAGATTATGAAAGAGCTCATTGCCCGAAAAATCTTGAAATAAACTTATATTGAAATCGAAAAAATAAATTAACAATTGACCCAAATTGATATCATATGAAAGATTTCCCCTGGTTTAAGCACTATCCTAAATTGGTGGATAAGGAAGTTGATTGCGAAGCTTATTCAAGTATAAGCGATTTATTCGAAGAGAGTGTACAAAAATTTCAAGATGCTGTCGCCTATGAGTGCATGGGGAAAACGCTTTCTTTTAAAGAGTTGGATCAAATGAGTGCAAATTTTGCCAACTATTTGATCCATGATCTAAAACTTCCGAAAGGGTCTCGGGTAGCCATTCAAATGCCCAATATCCTACAGTATCCAGTTGTTATGTTTGGGGTATTGCGAGCCGGAATGGTGGTTGTTAATACCAATCCTTTGTACACTCCATCTGAAATGAAGCATCAATTCAATGATTCTGGTGCAGATGTGGTAGTTATTGTAGCCAATTTTGCCTATAATCTTGAAAAGATCAAAAATGAAATTCAAGCCAAGCATATAATCGTAACAGAACTTGGCGATTTACTGGGAGCCCTTAAAGGGACCATTGTCAACATGGTTGTTAAGCATGTGAAGAAGATGGTTCCTGCATATTCCATTCCAGGTGCTGTTTCCCTTAAATCAACCTTGTCAAAAGGAGCTCAGCATAATTTCCAAAAGGTTGACTTGAATTTGGAAGATACTGCCTTTTTGCAGTATACGGGAGGAACTACCGGAGTCTCCAAAGGTGCTGAATTGACCCATGGAAATATTGTGGCAAACATGCAGCAGATCTCTGCTTGGATGAAACCAAAATTGCGGGAGAAGGAAGAAATTGTAGTAACGGCGCTTCCCCTATATCACATTTTTGCTTTGACGGTTAACTGTCTGGCAATGCTTAAAATTGGTGCTCACAATCTGTTGATTACCAATCCTCGAGATATGAAGGCTTTCATTAAGGACCTTTCTAAGCACCAGTTTACCGTATTTACAGGAGTGAATACCTTGTTTAATGGCTTACTTAATCAAGAGGATTTTAAATCATTGGATTTTAGCAAGTTAAAAATCGCTGTAGGAGGGGGTATGGCTGTTCAAAAAGTGACTGCCGAAAAGTGGAAATCAGTCACAGGAGTTCCTTTAGCCGAAGGCTATGGTTTGACGGAAACTTCTCCTGTAGCGACTTGTAATCCTATTGATGGTACTGAGCGAATCGGTACAATTGGTTTGCCATTGCCCAATACAGAAGTTATGGTAGCTGATGATGAGGGGAATCCACTAGCGATAGGAGAACGAGGTGAGATTTGTATCAAAGGACCTCAAGTGATGCGAGGTTATTGGCAACGTCCTGAGGAGACAGCCAATGTCATGCATGGAGACTGGTTTAAGTCAGGAGATATTGGAGTTATGGATGAAGATGGTTTCTTCAAAATTGTTGACCGGAAGAAAGAGATGATTCTGGTTTCTGGCTTCAATGTATATCCAAATGAAGTGGAAGATTGTATCGCAAGTTGCCCTGGGGTTTTGGAAGTTGGCGTAATTGGAATGCCTGACCCAAAATCCACCGAAAAAGTGGTAGCCTATGTGGTACCTAAGGATAGTTCCTTAACTGCCGATCAGGTAATTAAGCACTGCCATGAATCTCTGACGAATTATAAAATTCCAAAGGAGGTTTATTTCACCAACGAACTTCCAAAATCTAATGTGGGTAAAATCCTTCGTAGAAAAATCAAAGAGGCCCATGTCGAGAAAATGAATGAGTAAATTCTAGGCCATTAATATTAAAAACCCGCTAAATAAGATTAGCGGGTTTTTTTATTTAATTTTTTGAAATCTTCTGTTTTCCTTTCCTATTTCTAAAGAAAACATTTAATTTTTTACAAACCTTTCAATAATGAATCTGAGAATAAATTCTGAATATGGAACCCTTCGGGCAGTATTGATGCATCGACCGGGTAAGGAAATTGATCGATTAACTCCTTACAATAAAGAATACCTACTTTTTGAAGATGTTCCATACTTGGAAGCCCTGCAGCAAGAGCATGATGCTTTTTCAAATTTGATTAAATCATCCACTGGTGCTACGGTCTATCAATTACGGGAATTGTTGATTCGAGTACTTTATGATCGAGAGATTTTATTCAAACTTATACAGGACTCTCTGAAACGCTCAGGTTTGGTCCATTTGGCTGAAGAAATTTTGAATAGATATTCAACAGCAGAATGTGCAGGTATTCTAACTGCAGGATTGAAGGTTCATGAATTTCGACGAAAATACCCTGAATTGGATGCCGGCGAATTATTGGAGTATGCCTTTTTGATTTCTCCTTGTCCAAATTTGTATTTTCAACGAGATCCAATGGCCCTGACTCCTGGAGGGATCATTTTCTCTTCCATGAAAATGGAAGGAAGGCAGCGGGAAGCCGATTTGCTTCGAACAATTTTTGAAAACCATCCTGAATTTAAAGAACATGTCAATCCGATTTATCCTCTAAATGGAATGACTAGTCCTCCCAGTATTGAAGGTGGGGATGTCATTGTATTGTCAAATGAAGCGGTTGCGATTGGTAACTCTGAACGTACGGATGAAAAGGCTATTTATTTCGCAGCAAAGGGACTTTTGGCGGAAGGAACAGTTAAGCGTGTTTATGAGGTACACTTACCCTCTCGCCGTAATTACATGCATTTGGATACTGTTTTCACCATTTTGGATGAAAACTTGGTACTGACCTATCCCGATGCCATGAATGCGGTATTAAAGACTTCATGTTACACCTTGAAAGAAATTCAAGGGGATAAGGTGCATATCCGTAGAGAGGTTTTAGAGGAATCTTTACTAACTATTTTAGACCGGGAAATCCCTCATTTGGAGGTTTTGGCTACTGCTGATGGGAATCCTGATTATTCAATGAGAGAACAATGGTTTGATGGGGCAAATGTATTTGCGATTGGTCCAAGAAGGGTTATTTCCTACAATAGAAATATCCATACCAATCGGGCTTTGCGGAATATGGGTGTGGAGGTTTTGGAAATTCCTTCTTCCGAATTGAGTAGGGGTTTAGGTGGACCACGCTGTATGACTATGCCACTGAGTCGAGCAAGAGTTTAAATCAAACAAAAAAACCGAGAGTGCTCTCGGTTTTTTTGTTTCATGGATTTATGAATCTTAGAATTTTAAAATCCAGTGATGTGGATCTTCTTTACTACCATATTTAATTCCATCTAGTTCAGCAAGTACACGATATGAAAAAGCATTTGCTGGTTTTTCTGGCAACTTATAATCTTGTCCGTCGATGTGAATCAACTGAATATGTGCGATGGTAGCAGCAGTTCCTGTTCCAAAAGCCTCTTCCAGTGTTCCGTTTTCTAAAGCTTCTTTCAATTCCTGAACCGTCAAAAAACGCTCCTCTATAGGTTCATTCCAGTCTTTAGCCAGTTGGATCACAGAATCTCTCGTAATTCCTTTCAAGATGGTACCGGTATGGGTTGGCGCAGTAATCAAAGTGCCGTTTATTTTGAACATCACGTTCATCGTTCCGCTTTCCTCAATATGGGAGTGGGTCTTACCATCTGTCCAAAGTAATTGGTCGTAGCCTGCCTTTTGAGCTTGGAGGGCAGGATAGAGGGAGGCAGCATAATTTCCGGCAGTTTTGGCTGCTCCTGTTCCTCCTTCAGTTGCTCGGGTAAATTTGGTCTCTACTTTTACACTTACTGGTTTGGAATAATAGTTTCCTACAGGGCAAGTGAAAATGATGAATTTATAGGTGTCTGAAGGCTTTACTCCGATATAGTCATCGGTAGCAAACATGTAAGGTCGAATGTAAAGAGAAGAACCTTTAGCAGAAGGAACCCATGCTCTGTCTAAATCGATGAGCTGTCTCATTCCTTCCATGAAAATTTCTTCAGGAATGGAGGGCATGCACATACGCTCGGCAGATTCGTTCATTCTTCTCCAGTTGGCATCAGGTCTAAAAATCAAAACCTCCCCTGCATCATTTTTATAAGCCTTCAAACCTTCAAAAATGGATTGTCCATAATGCAAAGCTGCATTTGATGGATTTAATTGAAGAGGGGCGTAAGATTCAATACGAAGGTCGGTCCATTCCCCATTTTTATAATCTGCTACAAACATGTGGTCGGAAATAATTCTTCCGAATACCAAGTTTGAAAAATCGGTTTCCGCAAGTTTGGATGATTGCGTTTTTTTAACCGGAATGGCAAGTGAAGTTTTCATAGCAATTTGGTGAATAAAGGACCCGACGATCCTTATTTAATTAGGGATTATTTTTGAATTCTTGGACTCCAGGTGACTTCTTCCACACCAAGTTCTTGGGCCATTTTTCTGCCCAGGATGAAGAAATAATCTGAAAGTCTATTGAGGTATTTTATAACTAGAGGATTGACTTCTTCATAGGAAGCAAGTTCGACAACCAAGCGCTCGGTTCTTCTACAAACGGTCCGAGCCAAATGACAAAATGAAACCGATTGATGACCTCCTGGAAGGATAAACGCGGTCAAAGGCGGTAAAGCCGCCTCCATTTGGTCCATCTGAGTTTCTAGAAATTCAATATCCTTATCGAATAAATCCGGTTTTTTGACTTTGTCTTTTCCTGGGCTAGTAGCCAAATCTGCACCGATAGTGAAAAGCCGGTCTTGAATTTCTTTTAAGGATTCGCTTCGATTGGAATTGATATCTTGATCACGAAGTAGACCCACATAGGAATTAAGTTCATCGACTGTACCGTAGGCGTCAATTCGCAAGTCGGATTTTGGTACCCGAATTCCACCCAATAATGAAGTGATCCCTTCGTCTCCTGTCTTGGTATAAATTTTCATTCAACTCCTGGCTTTGGTGCCACAAAAATAAGAATCTTATTGGAAAAGGGTGGGAAATTATACCTGAGCGGTGGCTGCTCGAGTGGGATTTGGATTGATTGTATCTGATTCTACCAATCCATCACGTAAACGAACAACCCGGTGAGCGTAGTGTGCAATATCATCTTCGTGAGTAACCATGATGATGGTATTCCCCTTACTGTGTAATTCATGGAAAAGCTCCATGATGTCATAGGAGGTTTTGGTATCCAAGTTACCGGTAGGTTCATCAGCCAAAATAATACTTGGATTATTTACCAATGCCCTTGCAATTGCTACACGCTGACGCTGACCACCAGAAAGTTCGTTGGGGCGGTGTTTTGTTCGGTCTCCCAGGCCTACGTTATCGAGAGCTTTAAAGGCCATTTCTTCTCTTTCTTCACGGCCATAGCCAGCATACACCAAGGGAAGGGCAACATTTTCTAGGCAGGTAGCTCTAGGAAGCAAGTTAAATGTCTGGAAAACGAACCCAATTTCTTTATTTCGAATCTCTGCCAATTCATTTTCACTCATGTCAGAGACATCCTTATTGTTGAGAATGTAAGTGCCGGCTGTAGGTGTGTCGAGACAGCCAATGATGTTCATTAGGGTTGATTTCCCGGAACCTGAAGGTCCCATAAA